>NZ_LZLU01000195.1:0-99576 GCF_001673415.1 Mycobacterium sp. 1165196.3
TGCGGACCCCACCACCGCCTCCTCGAGAAGGGCTGGACCACCCGAAAACGCGCCAACGGCGACACCGAATGGATCCCCCCACCACACCTCGACCGCGGCCAACCCCGCACCAACACCTTCCATCACCCCGAAGAAATCCTCGCGGACGAGGACGACGACGATCCCTAGCGGCCACGATCCGTAGCTGCGAACGTCTTGATCCCGCGCCGAGCGACCGGGTAGCGTAGTGCTGCCAATTACGAAACTATGGGTAGCGTAATTGGTACCAAGCCACCGAGAGGATCTCCCGTGATGCGCAGCCGCTACGCCGGCGATCCCTTCACCACATCCACACCCGAGATCGCCGCCGTGCTAGAGGATGTCAGCATTCCCACGCTGTTGCTCTCGCTCGTCCACATCACCGGCGACCCACGGTTCATCCGCGACTTCAAGCAGATGGGCATCTTTCTCAACGAGGTCCAGGGGTTCATGTCAGAGGACGACAAGGCGCGGGCGCGCGCCGAGGCCCTGTCGGTCATCACCGAGTATCGCGACCGCGGTTGCCCCGAACCGCAGCCGCTGAGCCCCGAACTCATCAGGGAGATGATGGACTGGGCGGCTTGCGAACACGTGCCCGACGACTACTTGTCGCTGATCTCCGAAGAGCTCGACCTCGACGGCGTCGACCCTCGCCGGCCCGCCACATTGCCCGCCGAGCGCACCGCCGAACTTCCGGTCCTGGTCGTGGGATGCGGCGAATCGGGCATCCTGGCCGGCGTGCGCCTCAAGCAGGCCAACATCCCGTTCACCATCATCGAGAAGAACGCGGGCCCCGGCGGAACCTGGTGGGAGAACAGCTATCCCGGCGCCCGGGTGGATGTGGCGAACCATTTCTATTGCTACAGCTTCGAGCCCAACAACGACTGGACGCATTTCTTCGCCGAGCAATACGAGCTGCAAGACTATTTCACCAAGGTCATCGACAAACACGGCCTGGCAGACCATGTGCGTTGGCGGACCGAGGTTCTCGCGGCCGAATGGAATGACGACGACGGCGCGTGGAGCGTTTCGCTGCGCTCGTCCGACGGTCGGGCGACCACCGTGCGCGCCCGCGCGGTCATCACCGCGGTCGGGCAGCTGAACCGTCCGAACATCCCCGAGTTCGCCGGCGCGGACACCTTCGCGGGGCCGTCATTTCACTCGGCGGCCTGGGAACATTCGGTAGATCTCAACGGCAAGCGGGTCGCGCTCATCGGCGCCGGCGCCAGCGGATTCCAGATCGCCCCCGCGATCGCCGAGGACGTGGAGCACCTCACCGTGTTTCAGCGGACCGCGCAGTGGATGTTCCCGAACCCGATGTATCACGACGAGGTCGGCGACGGGGTGCGCTGGGCGATGCGCCATCTTCCGTTCTACGGCAGGTGGTATCGCTTCCTGGTGCTCTGGCCCGGCTCCGACAAGGGTCTCGACGCGGCCGAGGGTGACCCGGGTTACGCCGACCAGGAGCACGCCGTCAGCGACATCAACGCCGCCGCCCAGATGATGTTCTCGCAGTGGATCACCAGTCAGGTGAGCGAGGATTCCGAGTTGCTGGCCAAGGTGATGCCGGACTATCCCGCCTGCGGCAAACGCACCTTGCAGGACAACGGCAGTTGGCTGCGAACGCTGCAGCGCGACAACGTCGAATTGGTCCGCACACCCATCGACAAGATTACGCCAAACGGCATCGTCACAGGTGACGGTGTGGCTCATGACGTCGACGTCATCGTGTACGCCACCGGGTTTCGGCACACCGACGTGCTCTGGCCGCTGAAGGTCACCGGCCGAAACGGCACCGATCTGCATGAGATGTGGGGGAGCCGGCCATACGCCTACCTCGGCATCACGGTGCCGGAGTTCCCAAACTTCTTCATCGTCTACGGCCCGGGAACTCATCTGGCCCATGGCGGCAGCCTCATATTTCAGTCGGAGTTGCAAATGCGTTACATCGACCAGTGCCTGGCCCGACTGGCCGAAACCGGCGTGCATTCGCTCGAACCGAAACCCGAGGCCGCCACCGATTGGCACCGGCGGACGCAGACCCAGATCAAGAAGATGGTGTGGTCGCATCCGGCGGTCAAGCATTCGTATTTCAAGAACGCCGACGGGGAGATCCACACGGTGAGCCCATGGCGTCTCAACGAATACTGGTCGGCGGTGCGCGAGCCCGATTGGTCACAGTTTGTAGTCCGAACGAAAGATTCGGCGCGACAGGGAAAGTGAGCATGTCAATATGCGCACCGTAGTCGTCGACGGGCCCCGCAGCATTCGGGTGGACACCCGCCCCGATCCGGCGCTTCCGGGGCCCGACGGAGCGATCGTCGAGGTGAGCGCCGCGGGCATCTGCGGATCCGACCTGCACTTCTATGAGGCCGACTTTCCGATGCCCGACCCGATCGCGCTCGGCCACGAAGCGGTCGGCACCGTCGTGGAAGCCGGGCCGCAGGTGCGCGACGTCAAGGTCGGCGATCAGGTGATGGTCTCGTCGGTCACCGGTTGCGGCGCGTGCGCGGGCTGCGCCACCCGCGATCCGGTGATGTGTCACTCCGGATTTCAGATCTTCGGCGGCGGCGTGCTCGGCGGCGCGCAGGCCGACCTGCTCGCCGTGCCCGCCGCGGATTTCCAGCTGCTGAAGATGCCCGAGGGCATCAGCACCGAACAGGCACTGCTGCTCACCGACAACCTGGCCACCGGCTGGGCCGCGGCGCAGCGGGCCGACATTCCCTTCGGCGGCACGGTGGCAGTGATCGGCCTGGGCGCGGTCGGCCTGTGCTCGCTGCGCAGCGCGCTGTTTCAAGGTGCCGCAACGGTTTACGCGGTCGATCAGGTCGAAGGCCGGCTACAGCGGGCCGCCCAGTGGGGCGCGACGCCGGTGCAGGCGCCCGCGCTCGAGGCGATCCTGGCCGCCACCGGCGGCCGTGGCGCCGACGCGGTGATCGACGCCGTCGCGACGGACGCCTCCCTGACCGAGGCGATCAACGCCGTCCGGCCCGGCGGCACAGTCTCGGTGGTCGGCGTGCACGACATGAATCCGTTTCCCCTCAACGCGCTGGGCTGCCTGATCCGCAGCACCACGGTGCGGTTCACCACCGCACCGGTGCAGCGCACCTGGCCGGAACTGATTCCGTTGCTGCAGTCGGGCCGGCTCGACGTCGACGGGATCTTCACCACCACAATGCCGTTGGACGAGGCGGCCAAGGGCTACGCGACGGCGGAGTCGCGTTCGGGCGACGACGTGAAGATCCTGCTGAAACCCTAGGTGATCAGCGGGTCGCCGTGATGTATTGGGACCGCATGAAGCTGTCGATCTTGACGTCGACGTCAGGCGGGGTCATGCCGTAGCCGGCCTGTAGGTCGAGCGTGTTGCGGACGGGTTCGACGGCCCAATCGTGGGCCGCGAGCCACTCCGCGGGGTCAGACTGGGGTTCATAGGTCAGGGCCGAAAAGTCCACATTGCCGGACACATTCACCCCGGGGTGGCTCGCCTCCAGGGCGTGGAGCTGGTCGTGGTCCAGTCGCGATCCCAGCGCGCCGATGGCGATCCGGCTGCCCGGCGCGCTGAGCCCGCTGATCCGGGTGAAAAGCGCGTGTTGCGCCTCGTCGGTGAGGTAGGGGAGCAGCCCCTCCACCGACCAGGCGCTCGGGGTCTCCACGTCGAACCCGGCCGCTTCCAACGGCCGTGACCAGTCGGTGCGCAGATCGGCGGCGACCTCGACGCGACGGGCCTTCGGGGTCGCGCCCTGTTCGCCGAGGACGCGGGCCTTGAATTCGAGGACTTTCGGGAGATCGACTTCGAAAACCCTTGTGTCTCGCGGCCATTGGAGCCGATACGCCCGAGAATCCAGGCCGGCGGCTACGATCACCGCCTGCCGGATGCCCGCGGCTGCCGCGGCCTCGAAGAAGTCGTCGAAGAAGCGGGTCTGGACTCCGTAGAGGCGCGGGAAGGCCGTCTCGTCGTCGGAGGTACCGGGGTTGGCAAGCACACTCGCCAGATACGGGTCCTGCGAGGCGGCAATGAAGACTTTCGCGTATTCGTCGCGCACCAGCGGCCGCGGGCTCACGGCGTGCAGCGCTCGCCATCCCGCGACGAGCAGCGCCGTGTACCCCACGCTGCTGACGATGTCCCAGTTGTCGTCGTCGGAACGGAGTGACCCGAATTCGGGTGTCGTGCTCATGGTTGCCCTCCCGTCGGCGCCGGCGACGACAAGCCGCCGGGTCCACGGTACCCGTGGGGGCGGGCTCACAGCTCCAAGAGCACCGTCACCGGACCGTCGTTCACCAACTCGACCTGCATGTTCGCCCCGAACACCCCGGTCTGCACCTCGGCGCCCGACCGCCGTAACGCCTCGGCGAACTCCGTCACCAGCGGCTCGGCGACCGCTCCTGGAGCGGCCGCGTTCCACGACGGGCGGCGACCCTTGGCGGTGTCGGCGTACAGCGTGAACTGACTCACGACCAGGATGGGCGCGTTGACATCGGCCGCGGAGCGTTCGTCGGTGAGAATCCTTAGCTGCCAGAGCTTCTCAGCGAGCCGTCGCGCCTTGTCGCCGTCGTCGCCGTGGGTGACACCGACGAATGCCAACAGGCCCTGACCAGCCGGACGGATCGCGCCCACCACCGCGCCGTCCACCGAGACCGTTGCCGACGAAACCCGTTGCACCAACACCCGCATGGGCCTCGATGGTGCCAGACCGGCCCCGCGGATCTTGGGTACGCTCGATGAATGTCTGTGCTCGTCGCGTTTTCCGTCACCCCGATGGGGGTGGGCGAGGGGGTCGGTGAGATCGTCGCCGAAGCGGTTCGGGTGGTGCGCGATTCCGGGCTGCCCAACAAGACGGATGCGATGTTCACCGTCATCGAAGGCGAAACCTGGGCGGAGGTCATGGCCGTGGTGCAGCGTGCGGTCGAGGCGGTGGCCGCCCGGGCGCCCAGGGTCAGCACGGTGATCAAGGCGGACTGGCGCGCCGGGACGACCGACGCGATGACGCAGAAGGTCGCCACCGTCGAGCGTTACCTTTCCGAGGGCTAGCTGTACCGACCTGAGCCGTTAGGCTTCCGGACGAACGTCCTCGGAGCCGATGCGTAGGCTCGGGGCGGTGAGCACACGCGCAGGAATCGTTGTCACCGGAACCGAGGTCCTGACCGGTCGGGTTCAAGATGCGAACGGCCCCTGGATCGCCGATCGCCTCTTGGAGCTGGGCGTCGAGCTGGGCCACATCACCATCTGCGGTGACCGGCCGGCCGACATCGAAGCGCAGCTGAGGTTCCTGGCCGACCAGGGCGTGGACCTGATCGTCACCAGCGGGGGCCTGGGGCCGACGGCCGACGACATGACCGTCGAGGTGGTCGCGCGCTTCTGCGAGCGCGAGTTGGTGTTGGACGCCGAGGTCGAGGAGAAGATCGCCAACATCCTCAAGAAGCTGATGGGCCGCAACCCCGCGTTCCAATCCGCCTTGGATCCCGGCACTTTCGAGTCGCTGCGGGCAGCCAATCGCAAGCAGGCCATGGTGCCGGCCGGGGCGCAGGTGCTCGACCCGGTGGGGACCGCTCCCGGTGTCGTCGTGCCCGGCAAGCCGACGGTGATCGTGCTCCCGGGTCCGCCGCGCGAGCTGCAGCCGATGTGGCACACCGCCATCGAGACGCCCGCGGCGCAGGAGGCGATCGCCGGCCGGACCGTCTATCGGCAGGAGATGCTGCGCATGTTCGGGCTGCCGGAGTCGGGACTGGCCGAAACGCTGCGCGACGCCGAAACGGCCGTGCCCGGCTTCGAACAACTGGAGATCACCACCTGCCTGCGGCGCGGCGAGATCGAGATGGTCACCCGCTACGAGCCGGACGCCGCGGACGCGTACGCGCAGTTGACCAAGCTGCTGCGCGAGCGGCACGGGCATCAGCTGTACTCCGAGGACGGTTCGCGCGTCGACGATCTGGTGGCCCAGCTGCTGGCCGGCCATCGGATCGCGACGGCGGAGTCCTGCACCGCGGGCCTGCTGGCCGCGCGGCTGACCGACCGGCCCGGGTCGTCGCATTACGTGGCCGGCGGCGTCGTGTCCTACTCGAACGAGGCGAAGGTGGAGCTGCTCGGCGTCGACCCCGCGCTGATCGACGCGCACGGCGCGGTGTCCGAGCCGGTGGCCGAGGCAATGGCCGCGGGTGCGTTGCAACGCTTCGGCGCCGACACCGCGATCGCGATCACCGGAATCGCGGGCCCGGGCGGGGGGACCGAGGAAAAGCCGGTGGGCACAGTCTGCTTCAGCGTGACGGCCGCCGGCCGGACCGATACCCGCACACTGCGGCTACCCGGCAACCGCTCGGATATCCGGGAGCGCTCGACCACGGTGGCCATGCACTTGCTGCGACGCCTACTGGACAACAGCGACTAGCGTCACGTCACTTCGCTTGCCAGGAAAGCGCTTTCGGTGGTGCCGAACCGGATTCCGGTGGCGTCCCTTCCGATCAGCGTCAGCCCCGCCACCGCGATCAGCACCGGCACGATCGTGGCCGCCAACGCGAACGGATAGCCGTGCGATTCGGCGAGGCGTTCCTGGATCGGTAGGTTGAACGCCGCCAGCAGGTTGCCCAGCTGATAGGTCACCCCGGGATAGAGGCCGCGGATGGCGTCCGGCGACATCTCGGTGAGGTGCGCGGGAATCACGCCCCACGCGCCCTGCACGAAGAGCTGCATCAAAAACGAACCCAGGCACAGCATCGCGGCGCTGCGCGAGTACGCGAACAACGGGACGATGGGCAGCGCCAGGATCGCACAGAAGACGACGGTGTAGCGGCGGCTGAAGCGCTGCGACAGCGTGCCGAAGACCAGGCCCCCGACGATGGCGCCGACGTTGTAGACCACCACGATCCACTTGACCGTCGTGCTGGACAGACCGGCGCCCTGATTGGCGTGCGCCCCCAGGAAGGTGGGATAGACGTCCTGCGTGCCGTGGCTCATCCAGTTGAAGGCCGTCATCAGCAGCACCAGGTAGATGAACCGACGGATGATGGCGCCGCTGCGCAGCACGTCGCGGATCCGGGTGCTGGTGAGCTTCATCTGATCCTGGGCGGCTTCCCACACCTCGGACTCCTCCACGCGGTAGCGGATGACCAGGCTGATCAACGCGGGGACGATGCTCAGACCGAACAGCCACCGCCACGACAGCCCGATCCAGTCGATCACCACCAGCGAGGCGACGCTGGCCAGCAGGTAGCCGAACGCGTACCCCTCCTGCAGCAGCCCGGAAAAGAACCCGCGCCGCTCGACGGGAACCTTCTCCATGGCGAGCGCGGCGCCCAGCCCCCATTCGCCGCCCATGCCGATGCCGTACAGCAATCGCAGGATGACCAGCACGGTGAAATTGGGGGCGAATGCGCACAGGAAGCCGACCACGGAATAGAACATCACGTCGACCATCAGCGGCAGCCTCCTGCCGACGCGGTCGGCCCAGAGGCCGAACAGCAGCGCGCCGACGGGCCGCATGATGAGGGTGGCAGTGGTGACGAACGCGACCTCGGCCTTGCTGTGATGGAACGTCTTGGCGATGTCGGCGTAGACGAGCACGACGATGAAGTAATCGAAGGCGTCCATCGTCCAGCCCAGTAGCGCCGCGATGAAGGAGTTTCGCTGATCGGCGGTCAACTTCTGACGAGGGCGTGGTGTGGTCACGTCAGCATCGTGGCTTACCCAGCGCGCCGGCGCGAGTTGTTTCACCATGTGGACCGCGGGAGTAAGTTCCGGATACATGCGGATCATCGACGCCGACGGACACGTGGCCGAGAATTCCTCGCTGGCAATCGAAGCGATCAAACGATGGCCGCAGCACGTCAGGCCCAGCACCGACGGCCGGCCGGGATTGACGCTCGAGGGCCGCAACTACCCCGAGGACACGGGTCCGGGCGCGGGTTGCCCGCCCGAACACGGGATCAGTAGGGCGCCCGACATCAACTGCCGCTCACCCGAGGGCGTGCTGGGGGACGCCGATCGCGACCACATCGACACGATGGTGCTGTATCCCAGCATGGGGTTGTGCGCGCCCAGCCTCGAGGACCCGGAGTTCGCTGCGGGATTCTCGAGGCTGTACAACCAGTGGATCGCGGACTACTGCGCCTCATCGGGTGGCCGGTTGCGCGGCGTCGCCGTCACACCGATCGAGCACGGCCGCGTCGCCGTCGACGTCATGACGGAGGCCAAAGAGCTTGGGCTGGTTGCCACCTTGGTGCCGCCGGCGCTCAAGAGCCGCAACCTCGACCACCCCGACCTCGATCCGTTCTACGCCGCCGCCGTCGAGCTCGGCATGCCGTTGGGGGTGCACGGCGCCCCGGGCATTCACCTGCCCAAGATCGGTGTGGACCGTTTCACGAATTACATTCAGGTGCACTGCATCAGCTTCCCCTTCGATCAGATGACGGCGATGACCGCGATGGTCTCCGGCGGCGTCTTCGAGCGCCACCCCGAGTTGCGGGTCGCCTTCCTCGAGGCCGGCGCGGGCTGGGTCCCGTTCTTCATCGACCGACTGCACGAGCATTACGAAAAGCGCGGCGACTGGGTCAAGGGCGGCTGGCGCCGCGATCCGCACGACTATCTGGCCGCGGGCAACATCTGGGTGACGTGCGAGCCGGAGGAACCGATCCTGCCCGGCGTGATCGACGTGCTGGGCGACGATTTCATCATGTTCGCCAGCGACTACCCGCACTGGGACGGTGAGTGGCCGGAGAGCACCAAACACCTGCGCACGCGAACCGACCTCAGTGAGGACTCGCGGGAAAAGATCGGCGGCTTGAACGCGCAGCGCTTCTACAATCTGAACTGAGCTCCGCCGCTTACTCCCGGCCCCGACGGGTGGCAGGATTTGCGACCATGGGCCCATTTCTGTTGCGCGCCGCGTTGACCGGCCTGGCGCTGTGGATCGTCACCCTTTTCGTGCACGGCCTTAGCTTCGTGGGCGGGGACACGAAGCTGGAACGCGTCGGCATCATCTTCGTCGTCGCCGTGATCTTCGGGTTGGTCAACGCGTTCATCAAGCCGATCGTCCAGATCCTGTCGATCCCGCTGTACATCCTGACGCTCGGCCTGTTCCATGTCGTCGTCAATGCGCTGATGCTGTGGATCACCGCGCGGATCACCGAGCACACCACGCACTGGGGATTGCAGATCGATCACTTCTGGTGGACCGCGATCTGGGCCGCGATCGTACTGTCGATCGTTAGTTGGTTGCTGTCCTTGGTGATTCGGCGTACCGGCGCCCGGCGCTAGCCGTCATTGGCCAGGTTCACCACATCGCCCGCGCAACCCCAGGACAAGGTGACGCCGTTGCCGCCGTGCCCGTAATTGTGTATGCACCGCGCCCGCCCCAGCGGCTCGGCTTCCACCCGCACCGAAGGACGGTCGGGACGCAGGCCGGTGATCACCTCGATCACCTCGGCGTCGTTCAGGCGCGGCTCGACGCGGCGACAGCGCCGCAGGATGCGTTGCGTCACGTCGGGGTCGGCCGCGGTGTCCCAGCGCCCGGGGATGCTGACGCCGCCGCAGACCACCCGTTGCGGATGGGGGAAGTAGCAGGTCCAGTCCGGGCCGCCGTCGGTTTCCACAAACAATTGCCGCAGACCGGGATTGGTGAGCACCACATGCTGGCCGAACAATGGCTGCATGGTGTCGTCGCCGACCAGCGCGCCGGCGGCCAGCCCGGCGCAGTTGACGACGATTTCGGCGGCGTCGGCGGCCTCGTCGAGCGTCCGCACGGGATGCTCCTCGATTTCGCCGCCGGCCGACGCCAGCCGTCGGGTCAGGTAGTCGAGATAGTGCGGCATGTCGATCATGGGCAGGGTCGCGCGAAACCCGGTGCGGGAGCCCTCGGGGAGATCGGCCGGGTCGGCCGGCCGCAGGTCGGGAATCAACGCCGCCGCCGCCGATGACATCGCCTCGGTCGCGGTCAGTTCACCGGCGGCCAGCGCCGGCGCCAGCTGGACCCCGGAGTCGGGATCGTCGGCAAGATCGGTGAACACCCGCAGCGAGCGCTCGGTCCACTCCAGCGTCTCGGCTGCGCGATCGGCGGGTCGTGGGGGGAGCCAGACGGCGCCGGCCACCGCCGAGGTCGTCTGCTTGCGCGTGGCGGCCGCCCATACCCGTACCGGCCAGCCGGCCTCGGCCAAACAGATGGCCGACGTCAGCCCGCTGACGCCGGCGCCGACGACGACAATCTGCTGCGAAGGTGCCACGGCGCCACGGTAACGAAAACGGCCCGGCCGCGGAACGGGCCGAGGGTCGATCAGGGTCGATCAGGAATGCGCGCCCTGCGGGGCCGGCGAAGCGGGGGAAGCCGCCGGCGCTTGCGGGGCCGGCGAGGCGGGTGAAGCCGCCGGGGCCTGGGGGGCCGGCGAGGCCGACGGCGCCCGCTGGGCACCCCCGCCCAGCAGGCTGTTGAGGATGCCGAGCGTGCCCTGCACACCCGCGGGCGGCGCGCTCGACGGCACCGCGGCGTCCGGCGTCAGCTGCCAGGGCTGGCAGCCCGAGGTCTTGAACGCTTTGTCGCCCGGATCGATCTGCACGACCTGGGGCTTCTTGGACATGGCGTTGTCGATGATGTTGCCGTCGGGGTTGCCGGTCCGCTTCCAGTAGCAGGTGCCGTCGCCGACGGGACCCCCGGAGCTGTATATGCCCGGCACGATGTCGCTACCCACCGCGTAGATGCCGTCCTTGTCGATGGACGTCTTCGGTTCCGCCGGCGCGGGCGAGGCCCCCGGGGACGCGGCCGGCGACGGCGACGCCGAAGGTGCCGGCCCGGGCGCCGGCCCCCGCGTCTCGTCCGGATCGGCGCTGGCGACGACCGTGGACGCGGCCCAGCCCGCGACCATCAGACTCGCAGCGACCACCCTCGCCGCAGCAGGTACTCCACCCATAGAGATCGAGGGTACCGGGGCGGACAACCTAATTCATATCGTTGTGAAATCTGCGGAGTGGCAAAGAACGGCTAATCCAGCCGCCGGACCCGGCCCGCGTAGCCGAGCGCGTGCTCGTAGGTCGCGAGGTTGTCGCGGGAGATCTTCGCGTGCACCGGGCGTTCGAGAAAGAAGCGCAGCACCGGGTTGTAGGCGTGGTACGTCTCGTGGAAGGTCAGCACGGTGGTGCCGTCCGGCTGCTCTTCGAGCCGGTGATATCCCTCGGCCCGCGACCACAGCGGGGCGCCAACGGCGACGTAGCGCGACAGCTTGTTGAGCTCGGCCTCGGTCACGGTTTCCCAGGATCGCGCCCTACCGCCGGACAGCAGGTATTTGGGCACTTCGAAGATGCAGGTCCGGACCAGGCCCTCGCCGGCTTCGTTGCCCTCGTTGAGGATTTCCATGCTGCCGTTGGGCCACTCGAGCACCCGCGGCCGCGGGGCGTTCGGTGGGGCCGGCGGATGCAGCACCCGCCACACTTTGCGCGGCGGCGCATCGACGTGGAATCGCACGGTGTAGGACTGCATCAGCTGGCTCCGACGGGCCGTTCCCAGGTGTCCCAGTACGTGATGGTCTCCGCGGGCGGCCGCTTGGCCGGCCGGAAGTCGGTGCCGATCGTGTAGGCGACGGGGAACAGCGCCGCCTGCGTGACGGTCGGCGGGATGCCGAGCAGTTCGGCGACCTCCTTCTCCTTGAACAGATGCATCGTCGTCCACACCGATCCCAGCCCGCGCGAGCGCAGCGCCAGCAGAAAACTCCACCCCGCGGGGATGATGGATGCCCAGGCCGCCGCGGCGATGCCCGGTTCCGCGGTGTCGATGCGCTCGGTGAGGCAGGGGATGACGTGCACGGGCACCTCCGCCAGCGTCTCGGTCAGGCTCATCGCGCTCTGGTACACCCGCTGCGTTTGGGCGTCGGTCGCGTTGTCGGCCGCGTAGGCCAGGTACTGGGCGCCGATGCTGCGGTAGATCTCGGCGATCGCGGCGCGCTTGTCCGCGTCGGTGATGACCAGCCAGCGCCAGTTTTGCGTGTTGCTCGCCGTGGGCGCCTGCATCGCCAGCTGGATGCACTCCAGGATCACGTCGCGACCGACCGGGCGGGTCAGGTCGAGGCGTTTGCGGACCGACCGTGTGGTGCTCAGCAGCTCGTCGACGGTGGCGATGTCCATGGGTTCCTTTCCGATGGGTGATCAGAGGTCGATGGCGCAGGACTTGTCGATGCAAAGGCATTGGCGCGCAGGGTATCCCGGACAACTGGCGGATGCGGCGACACAGTCGTCGATCATGGCGGCTTCACCGCCGGGGCCATCCGGGACGTTGATACGGGCCATCGCGCACTCCTGCCCGCGCAGACAAGGCGGAAACAAGCTAGCCAGCTGAGCAAACCAGACTCGTCGCTCGGCTGTCTAGGGCGCGGGGTCGCGGTTGAGGATGCGGTTGGCGTCACCGACCATCTCGGTGACGATCTCCGCGGCGGGCCGAACCTCGCGGACGCGCCCCACCCCTTCGCCGGTGAGGATGGCGGCGGTATCGAAATCCTCTGCGGCTACCGCTTTTTCGTAGGCGTCGATCGCTTCGGGCAGCCGCGCCGACAGCTCGGCCTCGTTGCCGTGCCAGGTGTTCAGGAAGGCGTTGTTCAGGGCCCGCACGGTGTATCCGGTGGGCCAATCGAGGCGGCGCACGACGTCGTAGACCCGGGTGCGCACGGTGTCGTCACCGCCGGCCGCCACTGCGCGCCGCTGCGCTTGGGGTGAGACGAGCGCTTCCGGCGTCGCCCAGAACCGGGTACCGACTACGGCGCCGTCGGCGCCCAACGCGAGCGCGGCGGCCAATCCGCGGCCATCGCCGACGCCACCCGCGGCCGCCACCAACGTGGCCGGAGAGCGGTCCGCCACGAAGTCGACGACCTCGGGCACCAGGGTGAAGGTCGACCGCACGCTCATGCCGTGCCCGCCGGCCTCGCCGCCCTGCGCCACGATGACTTCCGCACCGGCATCGAGCGCGCGACGGGCCTGATCTAGGTTCTGCACCTGCGCGATCAGCGGAACGCCGGCCGCATGGATGCGATCGGCGAAGGGCGCCAACTCGCCGAACGACAGCATCACGGCCGCCGGATCCCTTTCCAGCGCGACGTCGAGCACCTCCGGATTGCGGGCCAGGCTCCAGGTGATGAACCCGTATCCGACCCGGGCGCCGGCGGCCCGGTCGATCTGCGTCTGCAGCCATTCGGCGTCGGGATAGCCCCCACCGATGAGCCCCAGTCCGCCCGCCCGTGTCACCGCCGCCGCCAGCCGGCCCCCGGAGACCAGGGCCATCGGCGCGAGCAGGATCGGGTGCTCGATCCCGAACAGGTCGGTCAGGCGTGTCGGCAAACCCGTGGCGGCGCTCACTTGAGTTCACCGGTGAGGAACTGGGCCCTCCCGTGGCCGAAAGACCAGTCCTCGTCGTCGTTTTCGGTGACCGAGACGATCAGGTCGGCGGGGTCGAGCCCGCACCGGTCGGCGAGGCGCGACGCCAGCAGTTCATAGAACTTCTGCTTGAGCTCGCGCGGCCGCCGTCGGCTTACCACGTGCAAGATCACCTGGCGAGACGACCGATCGATGCCCAGACCGGTGTCCAGCGTGACGATTTCATGTACCGGGTGGGTATGCACCACCTGGTAACGATCCCGCGGCGGAACGCCGAACGCCTCGACGACCGTGTCGTGGATCGCGTCCAGCAGGGCGCGAACCTCCGAGGGCGTACGACCCTCGATGAGGTCGATGTACAACAGCGGCATTTTTCCTCCTGCGAACAACAGCGCGGATTGCGCTCCCAGTGCAACCGACGTTAGGTCTTCGGGAATCCCGCGTGAAATGCCTTGTGTGAAGGATCTATGCTCATCGAGCATGGACGCGGTGCAGTCCGGGCGAGTCGAGTTGCGTCACCTCCGGGCGTTCGAAGCGGTGGCCCGCCTCGAATCGTTCACGCTGGCCGCGCAGGAGCTCAGCATCACCCAGCCCGCGCTGAGCCGAACCATCAAACAGCTCGAAGACGCGCTCGAAGCGTCGCTGCTAGACCGCAGTTCGCGCCACGTGGCGACCACCCCGGCCGGGCGGGTCTTCCTCGGTCACGTCGAGCGGGTCCTGGCCGAGCTGGGGCGTGGGGTCGACGCCGTCCGGCAACAAGCGAGCATCCGCCTCGGATTCAGCTGGCTGCTGCCCGACCCGTGGGCGCAGGACACCGTCGCGCGGTTCGAGCGGACCACCCGGACCACCGTCAGCCTGATCCGCACCGACGACGCGCTCGGGGCGGTCCAGCAGGGCCGGGTGGACATCGCCCTGGTGCGCGGCCACGTGACCTCGACCGCCGTTCGAATCGTGCACCTTTTCGATGAGCCCCGGGTGGCGGTGTGTTCGGTGCATTCGCCCCTGGCCAAGCGGGCGAAGCTGGACTGGGCCGAGGTGCCACGCTGGCCGCTGGTGGTCAACACGGCCAGTGGTACCACCGGGCCCTGGTCGTGGCCGGCGGGGGATGGGCCGGAAACCATTGTCGAGACAACGAATTTCGACGAGTGGATCGAATCCGTCGCGGCCGACCGCGGCATCGGGGTCATTCCCGACGTTGCGATCAGGCGCAACATCCACCCCGGCGTGCGGTTCGTCGCGCTGCGAGGCGCGCCCGACATTCCCGTCGCGTTGGCGTTTGTGAAGCGGGCCAACGGCCCCGTGCTGCGGCGCTTCATCGAGGCGGCCGTGGACGCCGCGGCAAACCAGTGACGGCTTCGGGCGGGGGTGCCGTCAGGCCAGCGGCGCCAGGCCGGAGCGCACCAGATCAAGACTCGCGGTGACGGCGTCGGCGAGATCGCCGGAACAACCGAGCTGATCGCGCCCGAACACGTTCCCGCCCAACTGGTCTCGCGTGTCTCCGGCCGCGATCACCGGGCCTCGTTCGTGCAGATCCACTTCGCGCTGGGCGGGCTGCCCGAATTCGCCCCGCCCTATGAGTTCCTCAATGAGGAAGGAATGCAACAGTCGGTCGGAATCTTCGGGTCACCCGAGGAGCAACAGCTGCACTGGGAAAACTGCCGCCGGGGCGTCATTCCGGACAACCCGTCGATGGGCATGCAGATCCCGTCGGTGCACGATCCCAGCATGGCGCCGCCCGGCAAGCACGCGGCCAGCGCATTCGCTTACGCGTTTCCGGTCGAAGTCGCCCGCGACCAGCATGGCCATCTCAAAAACGCGATGGCGCAACGGGTTATCGACAAGATCACCCGATTGGCGCCGAACTTCAAGGACATCGTGATCCGCCACATCACCTTCGCGCCCTACCCATGAACACCATGTTCGGCGCGCCCTCGGGCGACTTCTGCCACGGACTGCTCCACCCCGACCTGATGGGCCCGAACCGGCCCGGCCCGAAGGGCTTTGTCGACATGCCCATCGAAATCGACGGTCTCTATCTCGCCGGCGCCGGATGCCACGGCGGGCCCGGCATCACGTTCACTCCCGGCTACAACGCCGCCTATCAGGTTCTCGACGACGCGTCGTGACGGGCCCGATCAGCCGCCGAAGACCGCGGTGAGCTGAGCCTGCGCGGTCGCGACGCCGCCGATCGTCTGCGCCGCCTGCACCCCGGCCAGACCGGCGGGCAGCTGATAGTCGTTGGGCAGCTGATAGAGGGTGAACCGGTAGTGATGCGTACCGGTTCCCGCCGGGGGACAGGGCCCCTTGTACGCCGGCTGGCCGGCCGTGTTGGGCAGCGCGGTCGCCCCGGCCGGGGTCTGACCATCGGCGGTGCTTCCGGAACCAGGCGGGATTCCGACGACGACCCAGTGGACGTACAGCCCGTTGACGGCGTCGGGGTCGTCGACCACCAGGGCCGCACCCAGCGGCGCCGACCACGCCAACGGCGGCGCGATGTCGGCGCCCTTGCAGGTGTACTGCACCGGGATCGGGGCCCCGTCGGCGAAAGCGGGACTGCTGATGGTCAGCGGTCCGTCGGCGGGCGCGCGCGGCGCCGTGCGACCGAGGGTGGTGATCTTCGGCGCCGACGACGTCGTCATGTGGCCATCGCCGTGGCCGCCGCAGCCGGCCAGCGCCGGCGCCATCGCCAGCACACCGATGATCGCTGCGATTCGGTGCGGCCTGCCCGCCGGCGTAGGTTCCATGACTACCAGTCTGACTCGCGCGCTCACACTCGGGAAGGGCCCGATTTCACCCGCGCGAGGCCAAGCTACTTGCCGCGCTGCTCGACTTCGAGGACCCGCTTGCGCAGTCCCTCGGTGGCGGTGTCCATCAGGCTCTTGGCCCCCTTCTTGACCAGAAATCCGGGGACGGGCGCCACCAGGTCGACGGTGAGCTCGAAACGGACCCGGGTGCCGTCCCCCTCGGGGGTCAGCGTGTACCGACCCTCTTGAGCGCGTTGCTGTTTGGAGCTGACTAACGTCCAGCCGACGCCGTCGTCGTGAACGGTGTAGGCGAGCTCCTGTTCGTCGCTGACGCCGACGAGCTTGACGACCTGTCTGGATCGCCTCGGATGGTTCTGGTCGTCACGTTCGAGCACCTCGACCTTCTTGTGCGCCGACGACCACTCGGTCAACGACTCGAGGTCGAACAGCACGTCCATGATTTCGTCGGGCGTCGCCTCGATGACGACTTCGCGGGAATCGGTGATAGCCATTCCGGGGTGATAGCCCGAGCGGTCTGCCCCGAAACCAGTCCCACGGTGGGGTCTAGCGAGTCGTCTGGGCGCCGAGCTGGGCGAGTCGGGGCAGGACGACGTCGCGCCATCCCGGCCCCATGCGCTCGAACGCCCGGGCCATGCGGCCGTCGCCGAGGTCAAAGCCGCTGTGTTCCAAGAAGACTCGGGTGCCGTCGCCTTCGGCTTCCAACCGCCAGGTCAGCGTCCAGGCCGCGGTGAACGTGTAGACGAACCGGTGCGGTGCGTCGACCTCGAGCACCGTGCAGGGCTGCTTGCCATAACCCGGCATGTCGAGCGTGAACTGGTGTCCCACCACCGCGGCCACCTGCCCCTCGGCCCACCAGAGCTTTATCAGCGCGGGTTCGGTGAGCAATCGCCACACGGTGGCCGGTGGCGCCGCGACGAATTGATCGACCCGGACCGTCGCGGACCGTGACGTTTCGGTCATTCCAGCTCCTGTGCTACCTCGGCGAGCTTGGCCAGTCGGCCGCGCCAGAACTTCTCGAAGGGATGCAGCCAGTCGCCGAGGTCTGCCAACGGCTCGGCGGTCAGGCGGTAAATGCGATGACGCCCCTGCGGCCGGTCGGCGACCAGTCCCGCGTCACGCAGCACCTTGAGGTGCTCGGCGACGGCGGGGCGGCTGAGCTCGAAGCGATCGCTGAGTTCTCCCGCCGAGAGCGGTTGGGCGGCGAGGATCTCCAGCAGTTCGCGCCGCACCGGATTGGCCAGGGCGAGGAAGACGCGATCGACGCTGTGCACGTCCGCCAACATACGTCGGGAATTTCCGACATGTCAACCATGTCCGACATAAGAAGCGGGCGGCGACCGCTTGCCGGGGCGGCTACCTTCGGAGGCTGTGCAACTCGCCTGGGAACGGTTGACCGCCACCGCGCGTCGCTGCCGGCTTCCGTTCTGCGACGTGACCGTCGGGCTGGTGTGGGGCCGCACCGGCGCATTGCTCGTCGACACCGGGACCACGCTCACCGAGGCCGCCGCGATCGACGCCGACGTCCGGCTGCTTGCCGGGCGCCCGGTGACCCATATCGTGTTGACGCACAAGCACTTGACCACGTACTCGGTGCGTCGCTGTTCGCCGGGGCGAAGGTTTTCTGCGCCCCCGAGGTGGTCGAATACCTTTCCTCGTCAACCGGCGACCTGCGCCAGGACGCGCTGCGTCATGGCGGCGACCCCGCGGAAGTGGACGCGGCGATCGCGGCTCTGCGGCCCCCGCGCGGTGGAGGTCACGACGCCGTCATCGACCTGGGGGACCGGGCGGTGACGATCGCCCACCTCGGCCGGGGCCACACCGCGTCGGACTTGGTGGTGGTCGTGCCCGCAACGGAAGGCGGCGATCCGACCGTGGTGTTCACCGGTGACTTGGTGGAGCAGTCCGGCGACCCCGCGATCGACGCCGACTCCGATATCGCGGCCTGGCCCACGACCCTGGATCGGCTACTGGCGGTCGGTGGGCCCACGGCGATCTACGTCCCCGGCCATGGCAGCGTCGTCGACGCAAGATTCGTCCGGCGCCAGCGAGACTGGCTGGCCCGTCGTGCGGCGGCCCCGTGATCGATACCGTATCGAAAGGTATTGTCTCCCAAGGCGTTGAAACCGCACCGCGCCGCGGTGCCTCGCTGTCCCAACGTCCTCAGCCATCCGGTGGTTCACGCCGGTCACCGGTCCGCCACCGAAAAGCTCTCGCAAGTACATGGCGGGGCAACAGTTTTGGCTCAAGTCGTTCGAGCCCTGATTGAACTGCCGTTTCCGGGGATAGACTCACGTTCAGTGGAATCATGCGCGCGAAGGAGCGAAGACATGGCGATCATTGATAAGGACACGCAAGTCCGGCCATCGTTTGACGACGAGGTCGCTGCCACGCAGCAATACTTCGACGACCCGCGCTTCTCTCGCATCACGCGCCTCTTCACGGCCCGCCAGGTAGCAGAGCAACGCGGCACCATCCCCACCGATTACACCGTCGCCCGCAACGCGGCGGCCGCGTTCTATGAGCGGCTGCGCGAGCTGTTCGCCGAGAAGAAGAGCATCACCACGTTCGGTCCGTACTCGCCCGGCCAGGCCGTCGCGATGAAGCGGATGGGCATCGAGGGGATCTACCTCGGTGGTTGGGCGACGTCGGCCAAGGGTTCCACCACCGAGGATCCCGGCCCCGACCTCGCCAGCTACCCGCTGAGCCAGGTGCCCGACGACGCCGCGGTGCTGGTGCGCGCGCTGCTGACCGCCGACCGCAACCAGCAGTACCTGCGCCTGAACATGAGTGAGCAGCAGCGGGCGACCGCCACCGAATACGACTACCGGCCGTTCATCATCGCCGACGCGGACACCGGCCACGGTGGTGACCCGCACGTGCGCAACCTCATCCGCCGGTTCGTCGAGGTCGGGGTCCCGGGGTACCACATCGAGGATCAGCGTCCCGGCACCAAGAAGTGCGGCCACCAGGGCGGCAAGGTGCTGGTGCCGTCGGACGAGCAGATCAAACGCCTCAACGCCGCGCGCTTCCAGCTCGACATCATGAAGGTGCCGGGCATCATCGTCGCCCGCACCGATGCCGAGGCGGCCAACCTGCTCGACAGCCGGGCCGACGAGCGCGATCAGCCGTTCCTGCTCGGCGCCACCAACCTCAACATCCCGTCGTACAAGTCCTGTTTCCTGGCGATGGTGCGTCGCTTCTACGAGCTGGGCGTCAAAGACCTCAACGGTCACCTTCTCTATGCACTGCCCGAAGGGGAGTACGCCGAGGCCGGCGCCTGGCTGGAGCGCCAGGGCATCCAGGGCGTCATCTCCGACGCGGTCAACACCTGGCGCGAGAACGGTCAAAAGTCGATCGACGACCTGTTCGACCAGGTCGAGTCGCGGTTCGTGGCGGCCTGGGAGGACGATGCCGGGCTGATGACCTACGGCGAGGCCGTGGCCGAGGTGCTCGAATTCGATGCGAGCGAGGGCGAGCCGGCCGACATGAGCGTCGACGAGTGGCGAGCGTTCGCGGCGCGCGCTTCCTTGTACTCGGCCAAGACCAAGGCGAAGGAATTGGGCGTCGACCCGGGTTGGGACTGCGAGCTGTCGAAGACCCCCGAGGGCTACTACCAGATCCGCGGCGGCATCCCGTACGCCATCGCGAAGTCACTGGCGGCCGCGCCGTTTGCCGACATCCTCTGGATGGAGACCAAGACCGCCGACCTGGCCGACGCCAAGCAGTTCGCCGACGCCATCCACGCCGAGTTCCCCGACCAGATGCTGGCCTACAACCTGTCGCCGTCGTTCAACTGGGACACCACCGGCATGACCGACGAGCAGATGAAGCAGTTCCCCGAGGAACTGGGCAAGATGGGCTTCGTCTTCAACTTCATCACCTACGGCGGCCACCAGATCGATGGCGTCGCGGCCGAAGAGTTCGCCACCTCGCTGCAACAGGACGGCATGCTGGCGCTGGCCCGCCTGCAGCGCAAGATGCGTCTGGTCGAATCCCCTTACCGCACACCGCAAACCCTGGTCGGCGGGCCGCGCAGCGACGCGGCGCTGACCGCGTCGTCGGGTCGCACCGCGACCACCAAGGCGATGGGCGAGGGATCGACCCAGCACCAGCACCTGGTACAGACCGAGGTGCCGAAGAAGCTGCTCGAGGAGTGGCTGGCGATGTGGAGCGAGAACTACAGCCTGGGCGAGAAGCTGCGCGTGCAGCTGCGGCCCCGCCGGGCCGGCTCGGACGTGCTGGAACTCGGGATTTACGGCAACGACGACGAGCAGTTGGCCAACGTCGTCGTCGACCCGATCAAGGACCGGCACGGCCGCAGCATCCTTCAGGTCCGCGACCAGAACACCTTCGCCGAGAAGCTGCGGCAGAAGCGACTGATGACGTTGATCCACCTCTGGCTGGTGCACCGCTTCAAGGCCGACGCGGTGATCTATGTGACGCCGACCGAGGACAACCAGTATCAGACGTCGAAGATGAAGTCGCACGGCATCTTCAGCGAGGTCTACCAGGAGGTCGGCGAGATCATCGTCGCCGAGGTGAACCGGCCCCGCATCGCCGAACTGCTGCAGCCCGACCGGGTCGCGCTGCGCAAGCTGATCACCAAGGAAGATTAGCCAGCCACCCGACGGCGGCCGCCCGATCGACCGATGCGGCGGCCGCTAACGGAGTCATCATCCAGCGCCGACGTGCACCGGCGCGCCGCCCGAGCCCGGCGCGGGCCGCTCCCGCCACCCGCGCATTCGACGTGCCCCGGTTCGCCGTGCGACACGATGCCAAAAATTTACCCTGCGCATAGTTGCACAGGTGTAGGATTTAGCTAGTAACAAACGTG
Source organism: Mycobacterium sp. 1165196.3 (assembly GCF_001673415.1). NCBI lineage: Bacteria > Bacillati > Actinomycetota > Actinomycetes > Mycobacteriales > Mycobacteriaceae > Mycobacterium > Mycobacterium sp. 1165196.3. The sequence continues at coordinate 20,954 of NZ_LZLU01000195.1, forward strand.
CGCTCAGATTTAACAAACGTCCTGGAACAGAGAGGAGCGCCTGATGGGGACCCCAATCAACAAGGCGATCGCGGTGTTCGTTGGTGCGGCAGCGGTTGTTCTGGCGGTCGGATTCGGTGCCGTGGGCGTTAGCCAAACCGGCAACGCAGCGACGGCGGCGACGCATCCGCCAGCCAGCGTCGCGATGCCGCAGCCCGGCACGACCGTCCCCGGCGTGCATATCGGCACGCTCGCGGCCTGCATCGTAGGATCGAACTGCTAGCCGACCGCTGTTCGCGATGGCCCATCACACCTGCGTGATGGGCCATTTTCGTCCGGCACGATTTCGCCGCCCGAATCTGTTTGCGCGGCGAGGCCGCGGGGTAAGAAAAAGTGGGCGGCGCGAAGTGGCGCACGTGGAGATGGGGGATCTGATGAGATCTGGCCCGAGGACGGCGGTCGCACTGTTCGGCGGTGCGGCGATGCTCGTGTTATCGGTCGCCTGCGGTGGCGGACATAAGGGCGGCCCCAGCAGCAGCACCACGACCCCGACGACCACACCGTCCTCCAGCGTGGCGCCCTCCACCGCACCCGGTGGCGGCGGCGGTGAGCCGGGCGGCCCGAACGGCGGCGGTGGCCCTAATGGCGGTGGCGGCGGCGTGCCCGGCGGCCCGACCGGTGGCGGCGGTCCCGGTGGCGGTGGCGGCGGCGTGCCCGGCGGCCCGACCGGTGGCGGCGGTCCCGGCGGGGGCGGCGGCAGCATTCCGGGCGTCGGCGGTGGTGGCGGCGGACCGGGCGGTGGCGGCGGTTGCGTCGGCAACGTCTGCGGCGGTTTCTGATCACCCGATGAGCCGGCGCTAAAGCGCAAACACCAAGACTTGCTCCCTAGCCGGTGGGGCCGGGATCACCTGGCCCCATCGGCTGAACCCTTGTCTGGACCTAGGGCCCAAGCCGCATTCCGAGTTATGGTTCTGCCAACTCGGATGCAAGGGGACTTCAATGTCGAAGCTGCGGTTCGGATACTTCATCGCCCCGTTCCACCGCGCGGGCACCAATCCGACGCTGGCCCTGCAACGCGATCTCGCCTTCGTCGAGCATCTCGACGCGCTGGGCTTCGACGAAGTCTGGTTGGGCGAACACCACTCGGCGGGTAGCGAAATCATCAGCTCCCCAGAGATTTTCATCGCCGCCGCCGCCGAACGCGCGAAGCGAATCCGGTTCGGCACGGGTGTCATCTCGCTGTCGTATCACAATCCGCTGTGGGTCGCCGACCGGCTGATGCTGCTGGATCACCTCACGCACGGCCGCATCATCGGCGGCGTCGGGCCGGGCTCGCTGCCCAGCGACTCGTCCATGATCGGACTCACCCCGACCGACACGCGCGAGCTGCTGGAAACCAATCTCGACATCGTGGTGCGGCTGCTGGCGGGCGAGACGGTCAGCGCCAAGACCGCCACCCATCAGCTCTTCGATGCGAAGCTGCAGCTCGCTCCCTACTCCGATGGCGGGATACCGCTGTCGGTCGCGGCGGTCGCCTCACCGACGGGCGCGCGGTTGGCGGGTAAGCACGGCATCGGCCTGCTGTCCATCGGGGCGACGTTGACCGTCGAGGGTTTCAACGCGCTGTCCTACCACTGGGGCATTGTCGAGGAGCGCGCCGCGGCCTTCGGCACGCAGGTCGACCGCAAGAACTGGAGCCTGGTCGGTTTGTTCCACCTGGCCGAGACCGAGCAGCAGGCCCGCGAGGAGGTCAAGTTCGGCATCGAGCCGTGGTTCCGGTACTTCCAGAAGGTGGCGGCGTTCCCGCAGATGACGATGCCGGGAGAGCAGCTCGACGAAATGATCGACGTCATCAACGAGAACGGCGCGGGCGTGATCGGCACGCCGGAGCGGGCGCGCGAACAGGTGCAGCGGCTCTGGGACCAGTCCGGCGGATTCGGCTGCATGCTGCAGATGGGTCACGAGTGGGCCAACCCGGCCGCCACCCGACGGTCCGCCGAGTTGTTCGCCGCCGAGGTGATGCCGCACTTCCAGGGCCAGGCGCAGCCGACGCTCGACGCCGCCGCGCGCGCCGGCCAGGCCCGGGAGAACCTGGCGCAGTCGCAGCTGGACGCCGTCGCGCACATGACCAAGAAGTATCAGGACGAGGTCGAGTCCAGATAGCGGCTCATTGCGAGGCTTCATACCGAGACGACAGCCGCCTCCCAGTGGGCAGCTAAAGACGCGGCGCATACCTGGAGAATGACCACCGACACCCTTGGCCCCGCGATCACCCGCGTCTTCGGAATTGCCGCCACCCTGGCCGTACTCGCGCTCTACGACGCGGCGCGTGTCACGACACCGGAGACCGTGCCGAGCTGGGACTCGGTGCACCTGGCGGACGCCGCCGGTTCACCCGGTCTCACCGGCGGTTTCGCGACCGATGACGGCGACGATCAACTGCAGCAGCAGCTACAGCAATCCATGCAACAGGCCGAACAGCAGAACGAGCAGGCCCAGCAGCAGTTCAATCAGGACATGCAGCAACAACAAACGTACGAAAACCAGTTCAACAACCCGTGATTCGTGAATCGAAGCGTGGCGGCCGCTTCGTGCGGCAGTCATGCGGGTGCGGGACGGTCAGCGCCCCGCGCGGGATTCCCGCTCGGCCGCCTTCACCAGCCGGCCCGCGAAGAACCGGACCGCTCCACCCATGGCGGCGCGCATCAGCGGACCCGTCCCGCGGACGCCTTCGGTGAACGAACCGGTCCAGCGGATGTCGGTCCCGCCCGCCGCGTTCGGCGTCAGGACCACCTCGCCGCCGTAATCCTGGGCCGGGGTGCGCGGGCCCACCAGCTTGTAGGCGTGGCGACGGTCCGGCTCGTAGGCGACGGTTTCCTCCTGCACGTAGACGGGCCACATGCCCACCTTGCGGACGGCCCCGATGCCACCAGGCGCCGGGTCGCCCTGGCGCGCCCAACTCGAGTGCACGACGATCGGCTTGGCCCACTGCGACCAGTTGGCGCCGTCGGCCACCAGCCGGAACACCGTCGCCGGGGGCGCACTGCTGGTGCGGGTGACTTCGAAGGAATAGTTGCGGCCCGGCATGACGACTCCTGGTGGTAGCAAACGGACGGCCCTGGACGCCGCTCGCCGGTAGGCTACCGCCCGCCCCGGCCCATGACCGGATCGGGTTGACCGTCGCCGCGCGCCCGGTGATCGAGCACCCGCCCGAGGCGGCGAATGCCCGCGCCGCTCTTGCTGTTTGCCGATTCACCGGCGCGAAGACCGCCGCTCGGCTTGCCTAGACTGCAGTCATGGATCGCGGCTCCCGGCAGGACGGCCCGGCTGCCGGTGGCCTCCTTCGCATCGAGGACTGCCTGGACGCCGCGGGCCGGGTGGTGCTGCCGCCCGGGGTCAACCTGATCTCGCTCATCGACCGCAACATCGCGAACGTCGGTGACACCGTGGCGTACCGCTACCTCGATTTCAGCCGTTCGGCGCGGGGCGAAGCCGACGAGGTGACATGGACCCAGTTCGGTGCGCGGCTGCAGGCCATCGGCGCATGCATCCAGCAGGCCGCGGGCCGCGGTCAGCGCGTTGCCGTCCTTGCGCCGCAGGGCATCGACTACGTCGCCGGGTTCTACGCGGCGGTCAAGGCCGGAACCATCGCAGTGCCGTTGTTCGCCCCGGAGCTGCCCGGGCACGCCGAACGCCTCGATACCGCGCTGCGGGATTCGGAGCCCACCGCCGTGCTCACGACGACCGCCGCCCAAGGGGCGGTGGAGGCGTTCCTGGCCGGCCATCCGCATCTGCGCCGGCCGCAGGTGATCGCCATCGACCAGATACCCGACGCGGCGGGGGAGTGGTTCGCGCCGACCGAGCTCGGCATGGACGACGTCTCGCACCTGCAGTACACGTCGGGCTCCACCCGCCCGCCGGTCGGTGTCGAAATCACCCACCGCGCGGTGGGCACCAACCTGGTCCAGATGATCCTGTCGATCGACCTGCTGGACCGAAACACCCACGGCGTCAGCTGGTTACCGCTCTACCACGACATGGGTTTGTCGATGATCGGCTTCCCGGCGGTCTACGGCGGCCACTCCACGCTGATGTCTCCCGCCGCCTTCGTCCGCCGCCCGCAGCGATGGATTCAGGCGCTGTCCGACGGGTCCCGACAGGGCAACGTCGTCACCGCCGCACCGAACTTCGCGTACGAATGGGCCGCGCAGCGCGGACTGCCCGGCCCCGAGGCGGACATCGACCTGCGCAACGTGGTGATGATCATCGGTTCCGAGCCGGTCAGCATCGACTCCATCAAGACCTTCACCAAGGCGTTCGCGCCCTACGGGTTGCCGCCCACCGCGTTCAAACCCTCCTACGGCATCGCCGAGGGCACCTTGTTCGTCGCGACCATCGCCCCGGCCGCCGAGCCGACGGCGGTGTACTTCGACTCGGAACTGCTGGGCGCCGGATCGGCGGTGCGCGTCGACGCCGATCATTCCAGGGCCGTCGCGCACGTGTCGTGCGGTCAGGTCGCACGCAGCGAATGGGCCGTCATCGTCGATCCCGCCAGGCGATCGGAGGTGCCGGACGGCCAGGTGGGCGAAATCTGGTTGCAGGGCAACAACGTCGGACGGGGCTACTGGGGACGGCCCGACGAGACGCGACGGGCCTTCGGCGCCAAGCTGCAGTCGCGGCTCGCCGACGGCAGCCACGGCGACGGCGCCGATCTGGACGGCTCCTGGCTGCGCACCGGGGACCTGGGCGTGTATCTCGACGGTGAGCTGTACGTGACCGGCCGGATAGCGGACCTGGTGACGATCGACGGCCGCAACCACTACCCGCACGACATCGAGGCCACCGTCGCCGAAGCCTCCGAGATCGTCCGGCGCGGATACGTGACGGCGTTTTCCGTGCCGGCCGACGATGACCCGGATACCGCCCGACTGGTGGTGGTCGCCGAACGCGCGGCGGGCACCAGCCGTCAGGATCCGCAACCGGCGATCGAGGCCATCCGGGCGGCGGTCGCACAGCGACACGGCCTGAGCGTGTCGGACGTCCGTCTGCTGCCGGCCGGCGCCATCCCGCGCACGACCAGCGGCAAGCTGGCCCGCCGGGCCTGTCGCACGGAATACCTCGCCGGCACCCTGGGCGTCCGCTGACCCGGGGTCAACCCGGGGGAGTTGCTGGCATCCTGGCGGTGTGGGTCTGATATTCCGGTTGGCGGAGCTGTTGATCGTCATCCTGCCGCTGACGGGCGCGATCGTCGCCGCCGTGCGCGCGTTCGGCAGCTACCGACGACGCGCCGACGAGCGGTCGCGGGAGTTCGGCCGCGAACCACTGCCCGGCGCGCCCGCGGGCGACGGCGCGGGCGGAAATCAAGCGGCCCAGTGGCGCGCGATCCGGCGCGTCCTCGATGAGCATGGCCGCACGGATGCCCGCTGGCTCGAATATGAGCTCGATGTCGCCAAACTGCTGGACTTCCCGCTGATGACCGACATGCGCGAGGCCAACACGATCGCGTTCCACAAGGCCAAGCTGCGGGCCGACTTTCTGCGGCCGGCGCAGGCCGAGGATCTGCTCGACGACCGCGACGGCGCCGCGCGGTACATGGCCGCGGTCGAGGACTACGTCACGGCGTTCAACGCCGCCGAGGCCGAGGCGATTCGCCGCCGCCGCACCGATTTCTCCAACGCGGACCAGCAGCGAATTGCGCGGGCGCAGAGCCTGTTACGGGTGGCGGCGGACCCCGCCGCGGCCGCCCAGGAACGTCAACGCGCCTACGATGTGGCCCGCAACGAACTCGAGGGCCTGCTGGTGTTGCCCTCGGCGACGCAGGCCAACCTCGAACGCGGGATCTCCGGCGAGCTCGAGCGATAGGGCCGGTGAGCTAGGGACAGGTGTAGCCGCCGTCGATCACGACGTCCGACCCCGTCATATAGCTGGACGCCTCGCTGGCCAGATAGACGTACAGGCCGACGAGTTCCTCGGGGCGACCGATGCGGCCGAGCGGAATCTTCGGCTCCCACTGGCGGTGATACTCGGTTAACGGCTCGACGAGCTCGGTGAGGATATAGCCGGGGCTGACGCTGTTCACCCGGATGTTGTGGGCCGCGAATTCGACCGCCATGGCCTTGGTCAACTGGATGACGGCCGCCTTGGCGGTGCAGTAGTGACCGACCTGCTGCGGAACGTTGATGATGCTGCCCGACATCGACGCGGTGTTGATGATGACGCCGCCGCGCCCCTGGGCGACCATCGCCCGGGCCGCCGCCTGCGCGGTCAGGAAGACTCCCGTCACGTTGGTGTCCTGGATCCGCTGGAATTCCTCCGGCGACATCTCCAGCATCGGGACGACCGCGATGATGCCGGCATTGCAGACCGCGACGTCGATCCCGCCCAGCTCCGCGGTCACCCGGTCGACCATGCTGTTCACCTGGTCGGGTTGGGTCACGTCACATCGAATCGGCAGGACCTTGCCGGCGCCGTCCGCCGCCAGCTCGCCGGCGATGCGTTCCAGCGCCTCGACATTCCGCGCGGCGATGGCGACGTGGGCGCCGGCTTGCACGTAGGCCTGCGCGACTTTCCTGCCGATGCCGCTGGACGCCCCGGTCACCAACGCCCGCTTGCCGCGCAGGCTGAACAAGTCCAACACGTTCATCCGATCTCCCCATTCATACGAGCGACCCAAAACCGAAACACGTTCTAGTGTGTCCGCTATGGGCAAATTCACCAGGGCAGAAATCGACGAAGCCGTCGAGAACTACACCAAGGTCGTCGAAGGGTGCAGCGCTTCGGGCGACTGGCGGCCCTTCGCGGACCTCTTCACCGAAGACGTCGTCTACACCGAGCATCACTACGGCGTCTTCCACGGACGCGAGGCGGTTCGCGACTGGATCGTCGCGGTGATGGCGCCGTTCCCGCACATGCGGTTTCCCAGTGACTGGATCGCCCACGATGAGGACAACGACGCCGTCGTCGTCATGATCAAGAACCTGCTCGACCATCCGACCGATCCGAACGGCGAGCCGTTCTGGTTCCCCAACTGGACCCGCCTGGTCTATGCCGGCGACGGGCTGTTCTCCAGCGAGGAGGACATCTACAACCCCGACCGTGACGCTCCCGGCGCCGTCGCGGCGTGGCTGCAGGCCGGCGGGCAACTCGCCACCACCGAGATCCTGCAGCCCGGCGCCTAGCGGCTAGGCTCTGGCTCGAGAGTGCTTGTGCGCGAAGCGCTATCACCGGCGCTAGCGCATTCCCCAGTTACGTAATGCTCTCCAGCGGCCGCCTGCGCCGCCGCGACCGGACCTTGTCCAGCGCCTGCTCCCAGGCGAGCAAGGTCGTGGCCTTCACGTTGGCGGGCTTCACGCTGTCACGGGACAGCAGCGCCGTCGCAGCGGCCTTCGTCGTCGCCGAGGCCTTCGACATGTGGCCCGAATCGAATGGCGGCTGCGGATCGTATTCGAGCGCGAGCTGGATTGCCTTCGCGCGGGATTCGCCGGCGATCTGTCCGGCCAGCCACAACGCGAGGTCGAGCCCGGCGGACACGCCGGCGCTGGTGACCATGTCGTCGGAGTGCACGATCCGTTCGTCGGCCACCGGAACCGCGCCGAATGCCTTGAGCGCGGGGATCGTCAGCCAGTGCGACGTCGCCCGCCGGCCGTCCAGCAGCCCCGCGGCCGCCAAGATCACCGACCCGGAGCACACCGACGTCGTCCAGCTCGCGCTGCGGTGGGCCCGGCGCAGCCAGTCGAGCAACGCGTCGTCGCGTGCGTGCACCGGGGTCGACGGCCCGCCGGGCACGAGAATGACGTCGGGGGAGGGTGTTTCGGCCAGCGAGTGGGTGGCGCCGATGACCAGCACCCCGGAGTCGGCGGTGATCGGTCCGGCCTCGTGCCACACGAAGCGAACCTCGGCGCCGGGCAGGTTGCGCAGCACCTCGTACGGCCCGATCATGTCGAGCGCGGTGAATCCGGGGTAGGCCACGATGGCGATTTGGGTCATCGGTGTCGTCCTTTCGGTGTCAGGCGAAAGCCTTGCGGTATTGATCGGGCGAAATACCCACGCGGCGAAGGAAATTGCGCCGCATGGTTTCCGCGGTGCCGAAGCCGCACCGGGCGGCGATGGCGACGACGGTGTCGTCGGTCTCCTCCAACTGCCGGCGCGCGGCTTCGGTGCGGATCCGTTCGACGTATTGGCCGGGCGCCTCGCCGATTTCGGCGGTGAACACGCGGGTGAAGTGGCGCGGGCTCATCGCGGCCCGGCGGGCCAGATCACCGATGCTGTGCGGACGGCCCGGGTCGACCTCGATCGCCTCCTGCACCTCGCGGATGGAATCCCGTCTGGCCCTCGGCATCCACACCGGCGCCGCGAACTGCGTCTGGCCGCCCGGTCGGCGCAGATACAGCACCAGCCAGCGGGCGACCGTCTGCGCGACCTCGGTGCCGTGGTCGTCCTCGATCAGCGCCAGCGCCAGGTCGATGCCGGCGGTGACGCCCGCGGCGGTCCACACGGTCTGCGAGCTCCGCACGAAGATCGGGTCGGCGTTGACCTCGATCGCGGGGAATTGCGCCGCCAACCGTTCGGCGAAGGCCCAGTGTGTGGTCACCCGCTGCCCGTCCAGCAACCCCGCCTCGGCCGCGAGAAACGCACCGGTGCACACCGTCACCATGCGGCGGGCCTGGCCGGCGACGGCCTTGATCCAGGCGACGAGCTCGGCGTCGGCGCGTGCCTCGTCCACGCCGGCACCGCCGGGCAGCACCACTGTGTCGATCGGGTCGGCCGGGTCCGGCAGCGGCGTCGTCACGAAGGCCAGCCCGGTCGCCGTGGCTATCGGTTGGCCGCCGACCGAGGCGACAGCGACGTCATACCCGCCGCCGGTCAACATCGATGCGCTGGTGAACACGTCGTATGGGCCCACCACATCGAGCGCCTGCACACCGGGGAAGCCGGCGATCACCACCTTGCGAGGCATGGATTCAGTGTTGGCCACGCGGGGGCACGTCGTCTACGCCATGCACCCCACCAATTAGGACATGGGACCTGCCCCGTGGCGGCCGCGACGGCCTTGGCAGACTGTTGCCCATGGCACAGATAACGTTGCGTGGAAACCCGATCAACACTGTCGGCGAGCTGCCTGCCGTCGGATCCAAAGCCCCGGCCTTCAGCCTGGTCGGCGGCGATCTGGCCGCGGTCAGCAGCGAGCAATTCGGCGGTAAGCCCTTGGTGCTCAACATCTTTCCGTCCATCGACACGCCGGTGTGCGCGACCAGCGTGCGGACCTTCAACGAGCGGGCCGCCGGCGGCGGGGCGACCGTGGTGAACGTCTCGAAGGACCTGCCGTTCGCGCAGGCACGGTTCTGTGGCGCCGAGGGCATCGAGAACGTCAAAACCGCGTCGGCGTTCCGGGACAGCTTCGGCGAGGACTACGGCGTCACGATCACCGATGGCCCGATGGCCGGATTGCTCGCGCGCGCCATCGTGGTGGTCGGGGCCGACGGCAACGTCGCCTACACCGAGTTGGTGCCCGAGATCGCGCAGGAGCCCAACTACGACGCGGCTCTGGCGGCCGCGGGCTGATCCGCGCCCGCTGCCAGTCAGGCCTGTTCGAGTTCGGCCCGCCCCACGCGCTGCGACGTGGCCCCCAGCACCTCGCGGCAGCCTCGCCACATCTGCTCGATGATGTCGGCGGCCGGGGGCAGGTCCTCGATGCGCCCGGCCACCTGGCCGGTGTTGGCGACGCTGGCGTCGAGGTCGCCGTCGAAGTAGAGCCGCTGCACGCGTTGTAGGGCCGCGGCGCCCGCTTCGGCGGACGTCGCGGCGTCGAGCCGCTCGGCGGCGGGCGTGCGGATGACGCGCATCATCCGGTTGCCGTCGAGGGGGAGCAGCACCGTGCCGGTCTCGTCGGCGTCGACGACCGCTTGCTTGAGGTTGCCGTGCACCGGCGAGTCCGCGGACGCGAGCAGCCGGGTGCCCATCTGCACCGCGTCCGCGCCGAGGACGAAGGCGGCCGCCATGGACCGCGCGTCACAGATCCCGCCCGCGGCCACGATCGGGACGTCGACGTGGGCGGCCACCAACGGCAGCAGCACCATGGTCGAGGCGCCGAACCGATTCTTGAATCCGCCTCCTTCGACGCCTTCGACCACCAGCCCGTCCACGCCGGCATCGACGGCCTTCTTGGCCGCGGCCAGGGTGCCTACCACGTGGAACACCGTGATGCCCGCATCGTGCAGACGTTCGGTGAAAATCGACGGGCTGCCGGCGGAGGTGGTCACGAAGCGAATGTCGTTGGCGACAAGCAAGTCCAGCATCGCCGGATCACGATTGAACAGCAACGCGATGTTCGCGCCGACGGCACCGGCGGTCAGTTCGCGCACCCGCCGCAGGTCGGCTCGTCCTTGATCCGAGGTGGTCTCGATGATTCCCAGCGCACCGGCGTTCGACACCGCAGCGGCCAGTTGGGCGCCGGCGATATAGGTCATCGGCGCCTGGATGATCGGGATGTCGATGTGCGCCAGCGCGCAGACCCGGTTGCCCGGTGGACCGGGTTCGGCGGTGGTCATCGGTCCCGCGGATCGACGAGGTCGCGGAAGCTTTCCGACCGCTGAACGGATGCGCCCAGGCTTCGCACCCGGTCGGTCAGCGCGCGGTCGGATGTCACCACGCGAATGTCGTGCGGCGCGGCGTCGGCCGCGACCAGCCGGACGATCTCGTCGTCGGCCGAATTGGCGGCCGCCCTGGGTGCGTGCGCTATCTCGATCACCGATGACGTGATGGCGCTCGACGGCGGTCGCTCAAAAACCACCGTCACCGTTTCTCCTTGCCGCGACGCCCATCGATTCAGCCTTTCCACCAAGGTGACCATCGCACCGTTGCGGTCCTTCCACCAGCCATCGGGACGGCTTCCGATCACATTCATGCCGTCGACAATCCAGCGCACCACCCACACGGTAAACGACCTGTCACGACGGCTGATTTCGTTCGCAAAACCGGGAGTGGTTGATACGGTCACCCCCATGACCTCGATCGCCGACACAACAGACCGGGTGGTGGCGCTGGCCCGCGGTATGCGGGACCTGGTGCAGTCCGAAGCCGCCGAATCGGAGCGGCTGCGCACGCTGTCCCCGGCGATCGTCGATGCGATGTGGGCCAGCGGGCTGATGTCGGCGTTCAACCCGGTGGCGGCCGGTGGCGTCGAGCCGTCGTTCACCGAGATGATCGAGACCTGGATCGAAATGGCTTGGCAGGATGGGTCATTCGGTTGGGTGGGGATCGCCAATCTGCCCTCGTCGTTCGCCGCGGCAGCATACCTGCCCGACGACGGCTTCGCCGAGGTGTTCACCGCGCACGACAACCGGGTCACCCTGGGCGGCCAGTTCTTCCCCAACGGACAGGGCGCCGCCGGCGACGGTGGCTACCGGGTGAGCGGCGCGTGGAACTTCGGCTCGGGCATCGGGCACGCGGAATATGTTGCCGCCGGGTTCCTGCCGATGGACAACGGCGAGATGCGCTGGATCAGTGAGGGTTTCCCCGAGATGCGGGTCGCCGTCATTCCGCGCGACGAGATCAGCTTCAACGACGGCTGGTTCGTGCAGGGACTGAAGGGAACCGGTTCCTACGACTACAGCGCCGCAGACGTTTTCGTGCCCGAGAGGCGCACGTTTGAACTGTTTGTGCGGCAGCCCCACCGCGGGACGTCGCCGGCCAGCCGGATGGGACTGATGCCGGTGACCGCGGCCGGGCACGCGTCGTGGGCGCTGGGCGTGGCCAAGAGCATGCTCGACGATGTCCAAGAGCTGGCCGCGACGAAGTTCCGAATGAGCGACATGGCGTCGCTGGCCAGCCGCCCCACCTTCCAGAAGGGCCTGGCGCATCACCGCGCGGCCTGGCGCGCGGCCCGGCTGTTGGTGCTCGACGCGTTCACCGCCGCCGAGGCGGCGGTGGCATCGGGACAGGACCTCACCCCGGCGCTTCGCGCCGACATGCGGGTGGCCGCCGTCTACGCCACCGACACCGCCCGCGGCTGCGCCGAATGGGCGCATCTGGTCGCCGGGACCAGCTCGATCCGCGAGGGCAGCCGGTTGGAGCGCGCCTTCCGCGACATCTACACCGGAACGCAGCACGCCTTCATCAGCGAGAAGGTCGCCATCGACGCCGCCCAGATCTGGCTGGGCATCATCGACGACCAGCCCGGGTTGTAACCCGCCGGCGCCGGGCAGTTTGCGCACGCGCCTAACCGGCGGTGGCAATTGGCTGGCCCCTGAACCGATCCTCGAGATCAACCCCACCGCGTTCCTCGAGGCGGCTGACGGCAGGCGTCAGCTGGTGCGCATCGATCGCCGCCCATCGCGACGGATGAGCACAATGCGCAAAACCAGGAAATCGTCGCTTTTGGTGACTATTGACTACAACAGCGACACAGCTCTAAGCGGCGTCGTACGTTCGGATTGCACAACATATCCGAGTGCGGCGCATGATTACGGAACCACTGGAAATGCACGCGGGCGCGAAGTTTATCCGCAAATGGCCGGTTCTGCCATTCATGTGCAACGTACTAAATGTCGATGTTGAAAGACAAGGAGCGAGGAAATGGTCGCATTGGGCAGCATCAACGGATGGCAACCGGCCCATGGTCCGGTAGTCACATGGACTGCCTCAGCAGTAGCGCGTGAGGCGGCTCGTACGGCACCGCGATCGGACCTGCCTGCCACTTACCAGCAGTTCCAACACGTGCGAATCGCTCACTACGCGAAGGCGATGGGCAGGCAGCTGCCCCGTTTGATGGTCGTGGCGTGGGACATCCCCGGTGTGTGTGACATCGCGGCGATGACGGCCGCAATCAATGCGCATGTTCGTCGTCACGACACCTACCACAACTGGTTCGAATTCGATAATGACGACGTTGTCCGACATGCCATCGACGACGTGGAAGCCGTCGAATTCCTCCCGGTGCAGTCCGGGAATATGGACGTGGCGCAGATAAGGGCGCATGCAATGACGACAACGCCGGGAACCCTCGAATGGGATTGCTTTACCTTCGGCGCCATCCAGCACAGCGAATACTTCACGTTCTACGCCAGCGTCGACCATCTCCACATCGACGGCATCTCCGGCAGCTTGATATTCCTCGACATTCACCTCGCCTACCAGCGCTCGCAGCTTGCCGCACCGCTCACGCTTCCGCCAGCCGGGAGCTACAGCGACTACACCATGCGCCAACACGAGCAGCTGGCCGGCCTGACCTCGTCGTCCCCGCAGGTCAAGGATTGGCTCAAATTCGCGCACGACACCGACGGTGACTGGCCGAGCTTCCCGTTGCCGCTCGGCGACACGTGGGCCAGCGACCGAGGCGACTTTCTGACTGTCGACTTGCTGGACGCGGCCCAGACAGAGTCCTTCGACACCGTCTGTCGCGCAGCCGGCGCCCGATTCAGCGGTGGAATTCTGGCCTGCGCAGCCCTGGCCGAACGCGAATTCACCGGCGCCGACACCTATTACGGATTCACGCCGTACGACACGCGGACGCCCGGCATCGACACGATGAGTGTCGGGTGGTTCGCCAGTCTCATTCCCGTGACCGTGCCGACGGGTGCCGGCTGTTTCTTCGAGTCGGCGCCGGCAGCCCAGAAGGCGTTTGACTCCGCGAAACATCTTGCCGGCGTGCCGTTGGAACGGGTCTTGGAGTTGACGACCCCAGATCAGCCGGCCATCAAGCTGCCCACGCGCCCGGCCATGATGGTGTCGTTTCTTGATTTCCGAAAGATACCGATCGCCGCATTGTGGGAAGAAACGAACTTCGGCGCCTACGGCGACAACTTGTCGCACGGCGGGATCAACATCTGGATCAACCGGCACGCGACAAAAACCACCGTGACCATCTCCTTTCCGGATAACCCGACCGCGCGCGATTCGGTACATCGTTACATCTCGGCATTGACGCAAGCATTCACCGCCGTCGCCGAGACCACTTCGCGGTGGGCGGATGTGGTTGCAGACCACGCCAACTCGAGCCACGCCGTACCCGCAATCACCCTCTAACCCGAAGGGATAAGCACAATGACCAATGTCATCGACCTGGTGGACCAGATCCACTTCCTCGGCGAGCAGGCCACCGGAACCAGCAACGTGCTTCAATGCGTCTGGGTCTACGACCGGACCATCGACGTCGATGGTGTGCGGCGGTTTCACCACCATCTTGAGCGAGGACGGTTAGCCCGTCGCATCGAACGGTCACCGGTGCCCTGCGGCCGGCACCGCTGGGTAACGCCCGGCCGCTCATCCGGCCTCGAGATCGTCGCCCGCGCCCGCTCCCGCGCCGAGTTCGACGCCTGGTTGGACGAGCAGGCCAGCACCCCGCTGGATTGCGAGCACGGACCCGAATGGCACCTCGCCGTTCTGCCGTTCGCTGAGGGCGGCGCGGGAATCAGCCTGGTCATCTCACATTGCCTCACCGACGGTGTCGGGCTTTGCGAGGCATTGGCGGATGCGGCCGACGGTCTGGACGACGTGATTACATGGCCCGCCGCGCAATCGCGCTCCCGGTGGCGCGCGCTTCGCGAGGACAGCCGCCAGACGATGCGCGACATCCCCGCGATCAGTCGCGCCATCACCGCAGGCACACGGACGCTACTGCGCAGCCAGAGTCGTGACGGGTCTGGCACCCCTGCACCGGATGGGACACAGCTGCCTTTCGTCGGGACTGACGAACTCGTAACTGTCCCGACGGCAACGGTATTCGTCGACGCGCAGGAGTGGTACGGACGCGCACAGACGCTCAGGGGAACTGGCAACGCATTGCTTGTGGGACTGGCGGCACGCCTGGCCCACCGAATGGGGCGGGTCGCAGCCGACGGTTCGGCGGTCGTGGCAATACCCGTCAACGACCGCGTGCCCGGTGATACCCGCGCCAACGCGATCACCGGTATCGACATCTCTGTCGACCCGCTGTCAGCGGCGACGGACCTTCAGGAGATCCGCGCCGCAACCAAGCACGCGCTGACCCACCGCCAGGAGGTGCCCGACGAACGGTTCGCGCTGCTGCCCATCGTTCCCCTGCTACCGAAGTGGTTGGTAAAGCGAATGATCGGTCTGGCCGTTGGCAATACGACCACCGCGTCGTCCAACCTCGGAGTCGTCAACCCGGCCGCCAACCGGCCAGACGGCACCGACGCCGACTACTTCGCCATGAAGATGCGTTACCCCAGCATGACCAAGGCGACGATGCACCATACCGGCGGGCTGCTCAGCTTGCTCTCCGGCATAACACACGGACGGGTCTTCGTCTCCGTCGTTGCATACCAACCTGGAAACATGACAGACGAACTGCAGCAGATGATTTCGGACACGCTGAGCGACTTCTCGCTCACCTGCACCACGAACTGGCGAAGCCCCGAAGTCGTGGCCGCCGGATAGACGCCGGTAAAAGGCCACCCACGAAAGCGGCATCAGAAGCCGCCCCCTCGACCGCACCCACACGAATGAAGGTTGGCCATGGCCACGCAATCGATCACCCCCAAGGTCTCGACAGGCAGCGACGCGTTCGCTGTGCTGGGCCGCCTCATCAGCCGTGCACCTTGGCTCGTGATCGCCGTCTGGCTCGCGGCAGTCGGCGTTCTGGCGGTGGCCTTCCCCTCCCTGACGAAGGTGGTGGAAAATCAAACCGTTCAGGCACTTCCGGCCAAAGACCTGGCGGCGGCCGACCAGATGGCCAAGGATTTCGGTGAATCCGCGCAGAACATCCTGATCGTCGTGCTCACCGATGGCAACGGGCTGACACCCGCCGACGAGGGGGTCTATGGCAGGCTGGCCGCCAGGTTGCGCGCCGATACCCGCGATGTGGCCGGCGTGCACGACCTCGTCACCATGCCCGCTCTGCGCCCTTCGATGGTCAGTGCCGACAACAAGGCGTTCTACCTTGCGGTGGACCTCAAAGCGCCCGCGGGCTCCCCGGAGTCCTCTCAGGCTTATCAGCGGATCGCAGCAGTCACCGAACGCTCCGCCACGGGCTCCGCGCTGACCGCGCAGGTGACCGGACAAGCCGCCGTCGTCGGTGACATGTCAATCGTGACGGCCCACGACATGCACTTGATTGAAATCGCCACCGCCGCACTGGTGCTCACCATCCTGTCGGTGATCTATCGGCGCCCGGTCACCGTGTTGGTGCCCTTGCTCACCATCGGATTTTCGGTGGCCTCGGCCCAGGGCATAGTGTCCGCGCTGAATCAGCTGGGGTTAGGTGTGTCCGCACCGACGATCGCATTGATGACCGCGATGATCGTCGGCGCCGGCACCGATTACGCCGTTTTCTTGATCAGCCGTTACCACGAGTACCTGCGGTCGGGTGCCGACTCCGACCTCGCAGTACAGAAAGCGTTGACCTCCATTGGCAAGGTCATTGCCGGCTCGGCGGCCACGGTCGCCCTCACTTTTTTGGGCATGATCTTCACCCGCCTACCCGCGTTCACAACTGTTGGCCCGGCACTTGCTATCTCGATCCTGATCGCCTTTCTCGCCGCGATCACGTTGTTGCCCGCCACGCTCGTCCTTGCAGGCCGGCGCGGTTGGGTGGCGCCCCGAAAAGCTCTGACTGGCCGGCTGTGGCAGAGGTCAGGCGTGCTGATCGTTCGCCGGCCCAAGATGCATCTCCTGATCAGTCTGGCACTGCTGGTCGCGCTGGCCTCCTGCGCCGCCTTCCTATCACCCACCTTCAACGACCGTATGCAGCTGCCGCAGTCGGCACCGAGCAATGTCGGCTTCACGGCGATGGAACGTCATTTCGCGACCAGTGCACTGCTGCCGCAGTACATCTACGTGCGCTCGCCACGTGACCTCCGTACCCCACAAGCCTTGGCCGACCTGGAGCAGATGGCCCAACGCGTTTCGCAGCTGCCCGATATCGCCGCGGTGCGCGGCGTCACGCGACCCAACGGCCAACCGCTCGATCAGACAAAACTGAGTTTTCAAGCCGGACAGGTAGGCACCAACCTCGAGAATGCCTCAACCCAAGTCTCCGGCAGAAGCGACGACCTCGACGCATTGACCGCTGGCGCGGACAAACTGGCGGCAAGTCTCGGCCAGGTTCGCGACCAGACCCATATTGCTGCCAGGCCAGCAATGGAACTCGGCACGACCTTGAACCAGGTGCGACAGCAGCTGGTCGCCGCGTCGCAGTTCTTGGACACCCTGCGTGGGCTGGCGAACACCGGGTCCGCCGCGCCGCTGGTCGACGGTGCCGTTGACGCGGTCGGCCCCATGATCGACGCCTTGAACGTGAGTCCGCAATGCAACGCAGACCCTGCGTGCACTGCTGGCCGCGCGCAACTGCAACAACTAGCCCCGGCGCGAAACGGTGGTACGTTGATTGCGCAGATAGCCCCTGTGGTGCAACGGCTCGCGACGATGATGCAGCGGCTGAGCGCACTGTTGGCGGCGGCGGGCAATACCGACGTGCCCCAACGGTTGGTTCGGCTGCAACAAGGTGCCGACGCGCTCGCCGACGGGAGCCAGCGGCTGGACCAGGGAGTGCGCACACTCGTCGAACAGACCAAGAAGATGGGCGTCGGAATGAACCAGGCGGCCGACCTGCTGCTCTCGATGAATCGTGACGCGTCGCAAACCGCCATGGCGGGCATGTACATCCCGCCCAAGGTGATCACGTCGGACGACTTCAAGAACGCCGCGAAGATGCTCATCTCGGCCGACGGGCGTTCGGTGCGCTTCATCGTCGAGACGAAATTCGATCCGTTCAGCACAACCGCAATGGATCAGGTGGCGTCGATCCTCAATACTGCTCGCGGCGCCCAGCCCAATACCTCACTCTCGGATGCATCGATATCGGTCGTCGGCACCACCGCGATGTACAGCGCGATGCGGAGCTACTTCAACGACGACGTACGTCTGATCGTCATCGTGACGCTCGCGGTTGTCTTCTTTATCCTCGTCGCACTGCTGCGGTCCATCGTGGCTCCGCTGTATCTTATTGCCTCCGTGGTGATCTCGTTTCTGTCGGCGCTGGGCGTGGGAGTCGTCGTCTTCCAGTTCGTGCTCCATCAGGCCATCTATTGGAACGTGCCGGCCATGGCGTTCATCGTGCTGGTCGCCGTCGGAGCGGACTACAACCTGCTCTTGATCACACGAATTCGCGAAGAGTCAGCCTCGGGCGTCCAAAGCGGAGTCATCCGTGCCGTTCGTTCGACCGGTGGTGTCATCACCTCGGCCGGCATCATTTTCGCGGCCTCGATGTTCGGGCTCCTATTCGGCAGCCTGTCTTCCATGGTGCAAACCGGGATGATCATCGGTGTAGGGCTGTTGGTCGACACCTTTGTGGTGCGCACCATTACGGTGCCGGCTCTGGCGGCAATGCTCGGCCGGGCGAACTGGTGGCCCGGCAAGGCGATCACTCAGCGGGGTAGACGCCTTCGTCGCTTGTCGATCGCTACGAATTCCTGCTCGGGTCGTCCCGTGGCTCCGTAACGCAGGCCCACGGTGAGGTCACCGGTGCTGGCCAACGCCGCCAGATACCGTTGGGCGGTTGCCCTCGATATCCCGATCGCAGCAGAAACTTCCGCCGCCGACATCGGCTTGTTCGATGTTCCTAAGGCTTGCAGCACAAGCTGTTTGGTGGAGGAAGCCGCTAGGGTGGCCGGCTGGGAAGGAGCAATCCTCGGGCGCAGCGCGTCGAGTGCCGCGTCCACGTCGCTGGAGCTCAGGTTGGGGCTGGAAAGGATTTTGCGGTACCGCGCATAGCCGGCCAGCCGCGCGGCGAGGTCTGTGGTCGCGAACGGCTTCACGAGATAGCTCAGAGCCCCGGCCGACATGGCTGCTCGGATCGTGGCGGCCTCGGTTGCCGCCGTCAGTACCATGCTGTCGCCGCGTAATTCACGGACAAGATCAATTCCGGACCCGTCGGGTAGGTAGACGTCCACCAACGCAAGATCGACGGCGTCGGCCTTGCGCGCGGCGTCGAGCGTGTTGACGGTGGCGACCACCGTGAAGCCGCCAAGCGTATTGACGACCTCCGCGTGCATATTGGCGACGCGGAAGTCGTCATCGACGACCAGCACCGTCAGGTCTGCGTCGCCCATTGCGCCTCCTCTACCATCACGCCTGGCAGTCGAGCGATGAACTCCGCGCCCTGCAGCTGCATCTCGGTGTTCCCGGGACTGGCCAGCCATAGATCGCCGCCCAGCGAGCGGCTGATCTGACGCGACAGCGCGAGCCCGATACCCCGGCCGCCCGGGATGCCGGAGTCCGGCTTGGTCGTCCTGCCCTCGGTGAACAGATCGCCAACGAACTCGGGCGCGACGCCGTCGCCGCTGTCGGCCACCGTGACATGCAGCGTCGAACCGTCCTGCAATAGCTCGACTTCCACTTCTCTGGGCTCGGTATCGCTCACCCGAGCGGCATCGATGGCGTTGTCCAGCAGGTTGCCCACCACGGTGGTGACGTCGACTGGCAGCACGAGCCGGCCTGACACCCAGGTGTTCTCACCGATCTTCAGCGTCACGCCGGCTTCGCGCGCGGCCGCAGCCTTGGCCGCCAAAAAGGCCTGCAGGTACGCATCGCGGATCGAGTCGATGCCCGGTAGCGCGGATCCCAACGGGCCGGAGCCGAGAAGCTCTTCCAGATATTGCAACCCCTCGTCGACATGGCCGCCGTGCAACAGCCCGTTCAGTAGGTGCAGACGGTTGGCGAACTCATGGCGCTGTGCGCGCAGCACGGTGCTCATCACCTGCACCGCGTCGAGTTGCCGCGTCAGTGATTCGACATCGGTTCTGTCCCGCACCACCAGCACGGTTCCCAGTTCGCGTCCTTCTCGCAATACCGGCCGCGCGGAGACCACTACGATGCGACCACTGACATTGGCCAGCGTTGGCGCCGAATCGGCCGCTTTGAAAACGTCACGGACCCGTGGGGTCAACCCGATGTCATCGACGGAGCCGCCTGTGTCGCTACCGATCTCGAGAAGCCGGCACGCCTCATCGTTGACGAAGGTGATGTTCCAGGAGGTGTCGGCTGCCAGCACGCCCTCGCCGATGCCTTGCAGCACCGCCGTCTGGCTGCGCACCAGCTCGACGATCTCGGCCGGCCGCAAACCCAGCGTCAGCCCTCGCCAACGCCTGGCCAGCAACACGGAGCCGACCACACCGACCACCAGGAGAACTCCTCCCATCGCGGCCAGCACGCGCAGATTGCCAGAAAACTGTTCATCGAACGCCCTCGTGGAGATGCCAACGCCGACGAAACCCAGCACACGATCAGAACCCGCGTCCAGCACCGGAACCCTGGCAACTATCGACCGGCCGTAGACCGTGATTTCATGAAATGTCTCCTCGCGCCCGGCAAGGGCCTGCGTGATATCGCTACCGACCATCCGGGCCAAATTGTGCCGATCGGGAGAGGCGAGCCTGATGCCACGCATGTTGGCGATCACCACAAACGACACGTGCGTGCGCTGTTCGACGTGTGACGCAACGCTTTGAATTGGACCGACCGCAAGTTCGTCGACCAGTGCAGGGCTTGCGGTCAACGGGGTGTCGTTGTAGCGGGAGATGTTGTTGATGACCGTCGGGGAAGAGGCCACTACCCGAGCTATATCCAAGGCGTGAACGCCGTACTCGACGTCGAGACGGTGACGGTTGAATGCGGCGAACAAACCAAACGCGACGATCAACGTCAGCGTCACGACGACGAGCTGCACCAGCAGTACCTGGGTGCCGAGTCGCAGGTCGATGCGGCCTGTGGCGGCCATGCAAAGACCCTATCGCTCTCGTGAGCAAAATGCGCGAAAGTTCACGACGTGGGGCCGCAACCACCCCAAACAAGGGTGGACGGTTATGCAACATCCAGTTTCGTCACCGCATACCATTGCGCCCATGCGCGGCGCAAAAATCCTGATCACCGGCCCGACCGGTCAAATCGCCACCCCCATCGCCCGGGCGCTTGCCGGCGACAACGAGGTCTGGGGGATCGCCCGTTTCACCGACACCGCCGCGCGTGAAGGCCTCGAGAAGGCCGGAATCCGTTGCGAGAAGGTGAATCTCGCGGCCGGCGACTTCACCGGTGTGCCAACCGATTTCGACTATGTCCTCAACCTGGCGGTGGCCAAGAGCGGAAGCTGGGACAAGGACCTTGCGGCCAACGCGGAGTCGGTCGGCCTGCTGATGGCCCACTGTCGCACCGCAAAGACCTTCCTGCATTGCTCGTCGGCGGCCGTCTACGACCCGCCGGACGACGAGCCGCGCAGCGAGCGGTCCGCCCTGGGCGACAACCACAAGCCACTCTTTCCGACCTATTCCATTTCCAAGATCGCCGGGGAAGTGGTGGCCCGGTCGGCGGCTCGCATTCTCGGCCTGCCCACCACGATCGCGCGGCTCAACGTTCCCTACGGTAACAACGGTGGTTGGCCGTTCTATCACATGGAGATGATGCTGGGCGGCATCCCGATTCCCGTCCCGCCCGGTGAGCCCGCGCGCTACAACCCCATTCACGAGGACGACATCATCGCCACCATCCCCAAGCTGCTCGAGGCCGCGTCGGTCCCGGCGACCACGGTCAACTGGTGCGGAGACCAGACCGTCAGCTTGCAGGAGTGGTGCGACTACCTCGGGTCCCTAATCGGCGCCGAACCGGTCTTCGAGCCGAGCGAGCAAGCGCTACGCGGCAATCCCACCACCATCGACCGGATGCACGAGCTCATCGGCGGCACCTCGGTCGACTGGCGCGACGGAATCCGTCGCATGGCGGCCAAGTACCACCCGGAGCTCGTTGGCGTCTAACCGGTTGCGGCACAACATTATCGGCGAACACATCAGGCTCGGCCCCGGATAAGCCGGGCCGCGGCCTCCACCGCGGCGGCGCGGCGGCGTGCGATGACGTCCGCGTCCGTGGTCGCCGCGTCGGGGTCGGGCCAGTGGGCCCAGGCCAGCCCGATGCCGAACAGCAGCACCAGCAGCTGCCTCGGGTCCCACGACGGATCGACGTGACCGTCTAGGCGGGCGCGTTCCAGCGCCGCGACCGCCCTGTCGGGCGGGGACTCGCCGTCGAACTCGGGCTTGTCGAGCGGAAAGCCCTCCAGCCGCGCCCAGGTGATCATCCGCAGGTGTTCCGGCCGGTTCTGGGCGAGATCGAAAATGTCACCGACGAACTCGGGGACCGCGTCGGGGCGCACCTGAACGGCGCGGAAGAACTCCGCGCCGTCAGCGGCGACCACATCGCGGAACAGGGTCTCCTTGTCGCCGAAATGCGCGTACAAACGTTCCTTGCTGGCACTGGCGGCCCGCGCGATGCGGTCGATCCGGGCGCCCGCCAATCCGTATTGCGCGAATTCCGCGCGAGCGGCGGCGAGAATTTCGCCGCGCAGCTCAGTGGTGGTCCTCACAGACTCATCATAGGCGGACGAACTGGTTCGTTTGTTACGGTGGTGGGAGCACACCGCAAAGCGCAAAGGAGACGGGGCGATGGGAACGGCCAGAACACTCGATCAAGCTGCGGTCGCGACGATGCCGCGGGGCGGACCCGATGCGTCGTGGCTGGATCGCCGGTTCGAGACCAATACGCCGGAGTACCTCGATCGCGAGGACGTCGCCGACGAGGTCAAGCAGAAGGTCATCGGGATGCTGGATCGCATCGGCACGCTGACCAACCAGCACGAGACGTTCGCGCGGATGGCCCTGGATGTCGTGGCCGACATCGCCAACCCCCGCGTCCTGGAACTGGGCGCGGGTCACGGCAAACTGTCCGCCAAGATTCTGGAGCTGCACCCCACGGCGACGGTCACCGTCTCGGATGTGGACGCGACCTCGGTGGCCAACATCGGCGCCGGTGCGCTCGGCGCTCATCCACGCGCGCAGGCAAAACTGATCGACGCGACGGCGATCGACGCCGCGGACGACAGCTATGACCTGGTGGTGTTCGCGATGGCGTTTCACCACCTGCCGCCGGCAGTGGCTTGTCGTGCCATCGCCGAGGCCACCCGGGTAGGCAAGCGGTTCTTGGTCATCGACCTCAAGAGGCGAAGTCCGTTGGCCACGTTGCTGTTTCCGGTGGTGACGCTGCCGGTGAACCTGGTGCTGTTGCCGTGGTCGTGGATACACCCGTGCCTGCACGACGGGTTCATCAGCGCGTTGCGGGCCTACAGCACGTCGGCGCTCGAGGCCCTCGGCCACAGCGCCGGCCCCGACATCCGGATGCAGGTGTTGGCTTCGCCGCGGCGACGCGGGATGCCGTCGCACGCCGTCGTGTTCTCGCGTCCGGAGGGACCCGCCGACCATGAGTGACGGACCCGATCTCGTCGCCATCACCGACCCCGGCGAGCGTGTCCGGGCGCTGCGCCGGGTGCTCGATGCGGTGACCGATGGGCTGCACCCCGTGCTGAACCTGTCCCGTCCGTACGTCGACGGGCTGGAGAATCTGCCGCCCGACGGGCGATTCCTGTTGGTGGGCAACCACACTCAGCTCGGCTCCGAGGTCTTTCTGATTGCGGATGCGGTGCGGCGCAGCATCGGAACGCGGGTACGGCCACTGGCCGACCGGAATTTCGGGCGGCTGCGCGGATTGCCCGCCGATCTGATGGCGGCGTTCGGCGGCGTGATCGGCGCACCCGAGAATGCGCGTGAACTGATGCGCCACGACGAAACCATCCTGGTGTTCCCCGGCGGCGGAGGCGAGATCGCGAAATTCAAAGGCGAGGAGTACACGCTGCGCTGGCAAGGGCGCTCGGGCTTCGCCCGCCTTTCGGTCGAAAATGGCTACCCGATCGTGCCGGTCGGCCTGGTCGGGGGCGACGACGTGTATCGCAGTTGGACCACCCGCGACAGCGCATACGCGAAAGTCAGTGCGGCCCTGAGCCGGCGATTGAATGGCCGGCCGGACATGGCGATGCCGTTGCTGCGGGGGATCGGGCCGACGCTCATCCCGCGCCCGCAGCGGATGTATCTGCGGTTCGGCCCTGCGATCGACACCACGACGCCGCTCGGCGTCGAAAACGAACAGTGGGTGGATATCGTCAGGCAGCGGGCCCGGCTGCAGTTGGAAGACATCCTGGCCGACCTGCTCCGGCTGCGCGGGCAGGACCCCTACCGCGGGCTGAACCCGCTGGCCTGGCGCAGCGCCACAATGGCCTGAGGACGAAACACCCCGAGAGAGATGCGCCCTCAACAGGTCGGGGTGGCAGCATCACGTAGGTGACCAACACACCGGACGCCGCGGCGCAGCGCCTGCGCACCCTGGTCCTGTTGCGCCGCGTTCGGGACCGCATCGACCGGGACTACCGGCAGCCGTTGGACGTCGAAGCGCTCGCGCGCGGGGTGCACATGTCCGCCGGCCACCTCAGCCGCGAATTCCGGCGTGCCTACGGCGAATCGCCGTATTCGTATTTGATGACGCGTCGCATTGAGCGGGCGATGGCGCTGCTGCGCCGGGGCGACCTGAGCGTGACCGAGGTCTGCTTCGCGGTCGGCTGCTCGTCGCTGGGCACCTTCAGCACCCGATTCACCGAATTGGTCGGTGTGCCGCCCAGCACCTACCGCCGCCAGGCTGCTGACGCGCTGGCGGGCATGCCGCCATGCGTGGTCAAACAGGTGACCAGACCGATCAGGAATCGAGAAGCAGCTGCCATCGGACCGCACCTAACCTGACCGCATGGACATCACCATTCACTCGAGTTTCCTTCCCCACACGGACCCGGAATCATCGCTCGCCTTCTATCGCGACGTCCTCGGCTTTGAAGTTCGCCTGGACGTCGGGAAGGGCACGATGCGCTGGATCACGGTGGGTCCGCCAAACCAGCCGGACACGTCCATCGTCTTGAACCCGCCGGCCGCCAATCCGGGCATCACCGACGAGGAGCGCCGCACCATCGCCGAGATGATGGCCAAGGGCAGCTACGCCACGCTGCTGCTGGCCACCAAGGATCTCGACGGCACCTTCGAACGGCTGCAGGCCGGCGACGTCGACATCGTCCAAGAACCCACCGACCAGCCGTATGGGCTTCGCGACTGCGCCGTCCGCGATCCCGCCGGAAACCTCATCCGCATCCAGGAATCGCGCTGAGCCCATCCGCGTGCGGATGCTTGACCAGCCGTGTGCACAATGCTAAGCAAGTGCTCAGCACTGAGCGCACGGGGCGCCGGGGCGCCACGACTGGCAAGACGAAAGGGATCAGATGACGGTGCAGGCGGTATTGGACGACATTCGCAAGCGCCCCGGAACGGGGGACGTCATCGCGGTCATCGATCCCGCGACCGAGGAGACGATCACCGAGTTCACCGACTGCGGGCAGGAAGCGGTCAATGACGCAGCGGCCAAAGCGAAGGCGACCTTCGAGTCCGGCGTCTGGGCGGAGCTGCCGGGCCGCGAGCGGGCCAAGATCTTGTGGCGGATCGGCGAACTGATCGACGAGCACGCCGAGGAGTTCGCCCAACTGGACTCGCTCAACACCGGCATGCCGTTGCTGCAGGCCCAATTGCAGATGTCGACCTGCTCGGAGTTCTTCCGCTACTACGCCGGTTGGTGTTCGAAGATCAACGGCGTCGCCTACGACGTGAAGACCGACGGCATCGCCACCGACAACTACGTCAACATACACGCCTACACGCTGAAGGAGCCGTACAGCGTTGTGGGACTGATCTTTCCGTGGAACGGCCCCATCTTCAACGCCAGCGCGAAGCTGGCACCGGCCCTGGCGGCGGGCGGCAGCCTGCTCGTCAAGCCGGCCGAGGAGACCCCGCTGTCGGCGCTGCTGCTGGACCGGCTCATCCACGAGGCCGGGGTGCCCGAGGGGGTGGTCAACCTGCTGACCGGATACGGCCACACCGCCGGCGCCGCGATCACCGCGCACCCCGATGTCGAGAAGGTGGCCTTCACCGGCTCGACCGAAGTCGGCAAGGAGATCGTGCGGGCCTCCGCCGACAACCTGAAGAAGGTCACGCTCGAACTCGGCGGGAAGTCGCCGGTGCTGATCTTCGACGACGCGAACCTGGACAACGCCATCATGATGGCGTCGCTGGGCATCTTCGTGCACTCCGGCCAGGGCTGCGTATGCGGGTCGCGCATCTTCGCCCAGCGCGGCGTCTACGACCGGGTCGTGGAAGGCATTGCGATGATGGCGAATTCGTTCAAGTTGGGCGCCCCCAGCGAGGAGGGCTGCGTCAGCGGGCCGCTGATCAGCCAGAAGCAGCTGAACCGGGTCATGGGCTTCATCGACGAAGGCCGCAGCGACGGCGTCGAGGTGGTCACCGGCGGCCACCGGCTGGACCGCAAGGGCTACTTCGTCCACCCGACGGTGCTCACCAACGTCGACACCAGCATGCGGCTCTACCAGCAGGAGATCTTCGGTCCGGTGGTCACCATCCTGCCGTTCGACGACGAAGACGAGGCGGTGGCGCTGGCCAACGACACCACCTACGGCTTGGCGGCCACCGCCTGGACGGAGAACCTCGGTCGGGCCCACCGGATCATGCGCCGACTGCAGGCCGGCAGCGTGCAGGTCAACTGCCAGCTGGTGTTCGACCACGATGTCCCGTTCGGCGGGTACAAGCAGTCCGGCTGGGGTCACGAGTTCGGCAAAGAGGGCCTCGAGATCTACCTCAAGACGAAGTCGGTCTGGGCTCAGCTCTAAAGCAATTGCGCCACAACGGAAAGTCCCGGACCCGTACCAGGTCCGGGACTTCTCCGACGGCCGTCAGACGAGTCAAGATCCCTTGTTGTAGCGGGTGAGGAATCCGACGGAGGCCACCGCGGCGGCCGTGCCGATCACACCCCACAACACCACCTG
Organism: Mycobacterium sp. 1165196.3; assembly: GCF_001673415.1. Taxonomy (NCBI): domain Bacteria; kingdom Bacillati; phylum Actinomycetota; class Actinomycetes; order Mycobacteriales; family Mycobacteriaceae; genus Mycobacterium; species Mycobacterium sp. 1165196.3. The sequence continues at coordinate 47,691 of NZ_LZLU01000195.1, forward strand.
GAAGGCCATCGCGCCGAAGAACCAGCCGAAAGTCATTCCGAGGTAGAGCATCCAGATCAGTCGGTAGACGCTCCAGAGCGCAAGCAGCCCGGTGCTGATCCCGATGTACAGGCTGCGCTGCCGATCGACGCGGTTGATCTGCTCTTGGATGCTGGTCGGCACGATGTTCATTTGCTGTCTTCCTTTCCTGGGTCGCCACCTCCTTGGCGGCGTCATGGCAGCAAGTACAGCCCCGGCCCGCGGCTACCGATCCCAATCACGCGTCGCCGCCCAAACCGGCCCGCCGAATCCACGGCGCGTCCTACCCTGCAGGAGGGGGCCTGACGAAGGGGTTGGCTCGATGAACGTGACGCGCTGTGTGGCCCGGATCTTCACCGTTGCTGCGCTCGCCCTGCCGACGCTGTCAACGGCGGCGGCCGGGCCCGCGGCGGCGGATCCGCCGCCCACCCAGTCGATCACGGTGATGGCCGTCGGGCCCAGCGGTGAAGCGATCAACGGCTACCACGTGGCGTCCGGGCCGGGCAACGTCGGGCAGGCGAGCGACTGCTCGGAACCGTCGCCGTCGGCGGTGGCCGACAACGTCTACTACTGTTCGCCGAGCGCGGCCGGAGCCGGCACATGCTGGCCCTCCACGCCGGGATCGCTTCTGTGCGTGGACAATCCGTGGGACATGCAAATGCACCGGGTCACCTTCGACGGTCACCTTCCGCCCGTGCACCCGACCGCCGACCCGGACCCGTTCGCGCTCACCCTCGACGACGGCACCCGCTGCCTGCTGCGCAACGGTGGCGCGTGGGGTGGGCGCGCCGATGGGTACGTCGGCGTCTACGGATGCGGCGGCGCCGGTAGTGACCTGGCCGTGCTGTGGCTGCCCAGTCAGGGTGCGGGATCCTGCATCGATCGCTCGTCGTCGGCGTGGAGCGTCAAAGTCGGTCGCCTCGGCCCGCCCGACGCCGTTCTTCCACCGCCCGCCACCCGTGGGGTGACCGCCGCGTGGTTCGCGGGAGGCAGGGCCGGCCAATAGCGCGGCGCCGGTACTGCTATAACGCAACGTATGTCTGGTCCAGGGCACACGATCACCCATGTTTCCGATACCGCCCGGTGGACGGCGTTGCACCGGGCAACCGAAACGCTGCGCCCCGACGCGCTGTTCAGCGACCCGCTCGCCGAACGTCTCGCGGGAGAGCACGGCCGCGCGATCGTCGCGGGAGTTCCCTGGACGGACCGCAGCGGTTGGTGGCTGGTCGCACGGACCAAGCTCATCGACGACGCCATCGCAGCCGCACTCGCCCAGGGCTGTGACCGCGTCCTGAACCTGGCCGCCGGCCTGGACACGCGGCCCTATCGCTTGGAGCTCCCACCCGATCTGACCTGGATCGAAGCCGACCTACCCAAGCTGCTCGCCGAAAAGACGCAAATCCTCGCCGATCAGACACCGCGCTGCCGGCTGAACCGCGTCGCGGTCGACCTCGCCGACCCACACGCCCGGGACGCCTTCCTCGACGAGGCGCTGGCCGGCGCGACGAAGGCCTTCGTGCTGACCGAGGGGCTGTCGATGTACCTGGAGGCCTCCGACGTCGCCGCCCTTTCAGGTGCGATCAAGCGACCCGAGGTCACCTGGTGGATGATCGATTTCGCCTTTCCCGGTCTCAAAGAGCGGATCAACAAGAACGTCGCCGGGATTTCGGAAAACGCACCCTTCAAGTTCGCGCCCGAAAACGGGTTGGCCTTCTTCGAAGACCTCGGCTGGCGAGCCGTCGAAGCGGAATCGCTGCTGGTGGCCGCCAAACGGTTCGGCCGACTACCGATCTTCATGCGCCCGTTCGCCTGGCTGCGATCGGATTTGCGCCGTCCGGGTCGCAGGCCGACGACGGCGGTCGCGCTGCTGACGCACTGAGGGCGCGCCGCCCTACCAGACGCGAATCCAGTCGACGAGCATGTCGGCGGGGTAGCTGCCCGGGCCCGGGTCTTCCCCGCCCGATCCGGCCACCGCCAGGTTGAAGACCGGATAGACCGTGTAGCCCGCACCGTTGAACGGCCAGTCCGGCAGCGAACTCGCCGGCACGTCGAAGTAGGGCGCGGCGCCCTCGGTGTAGTCCTTCCAGAACCGGATGCCCGCCTCGTCCCACTGCGTGCGCCAGGTATGCCAGGCGCTGTCCACCGCGATGTTGTGCGTCTTCCATTCGCCGCCGTTGGCCTTGGCGTGCACGGTGGTGGCCGACGGCCACTTGCCGTTGCCGTACCACTCCATGACGTCGATCTCGCCCTGATCGTCGTTGCCGAGCCAGTACGCGGGCCAGGCGCCCGCGGTCAGGCAGTTCAACTTGATCCGGGCCTCCCAGGTGTGGCCGACGCCGCCGCGCCACAGGCTCTGCACCTTGCCGCTGAAGTAGGTGGGGCCGTCCTTGGCGGCGCGCAGCACCAGGTTGGAATTCCCGTCCACGAACACGTTGCGGCGATCGTCGCGGTACTGCCCGATGTGCTCGGGCAGCTCCCAATAGGTCGGGTCCTTGATCGTCTCGCGGGCTTTGGCCACCGCCCACTTCGACGCGTCGGGGGCCGACCCCGCCGGACCATCGAATTCGTCCGAGAAGATGTAGTTCCCGGATTGGCCGCTGGGCGCGGCGGGCGGCGGTATCCGGCCGGCAGGCTCGTCCTGTCTGGCAGGGGAGGCCCAGGCGTTCGAGGTGGGCAGCGCTGCTGCCAGCACCCCGATCCCGGTCGTCAAGATCATGCGGCGGCGATCAATCTCCGGCATAAGCAAGGGACCCTAGCAGCCCACCGGGCACGAGGTTGAAACGGAATTCTGTCGGTGCCCGTCGCTATGGTTCTGATCGCGGTCGGACCAGCGTGGACGACAGCACGGCAGTGGCAACGGATTACGCGCGCAAATTCACGGCCAATTCTCACCTTGGCGGGTGGTTTGGTCTCAGGATTCGGCGGGCATTCTGGAATCACGATCCGATAACCACACTGTTGTAGCTTTTGCGGGTGGTACTGAGAGGAGTGACGATCGTGGCGAATACACCAGAAGGCACGGTTATTTTCCTTCAGTCCCATCCAGCATGGGCCGCCGCGCAGCGTCGCGAACGCGAACGCAATGCGGCAATGCGTCGTCATCCCTCATTTCGCGCGCGCCAGCGCGCCGCAGCGGGGAACCCGGTCGTTCCGCTGGTCCGCAACTTCAAGCTCTACTCGAGCGGCAACACCCCGGCCTGAATTTCGCCACGAATTGTGGTGGCCGCGTTTCTCATCTCTGAAAAGGCGGTCCGTGGCAATTGACGCGCAGCCATCGAATTGCGCACGCCGCTTCGGTCGCAAAGTCTCAAGCCCAAGTCGAGAGATGTCCGGGTGCCACTACCGTGCGTTTCCATAGGTCGGTGCGCATGCCGCCGGCATTTCTTAGGCATTTGAAGCCGGCCGCCCACCGGGACCGACCAGCAACGTCAACCGCTTTTCCCGGCTGACCCCCGGCTGCGGCATCGGGCATTGCCACCCGCCGCGCTCCGGGCCGAGATTGCATACAACCAGCGGCGCACGGCGATACCTTGCTGGCCATCGAACATTGACACCCGTCAAATCGGCCCTACTGTATACAAAATGGCCGTCTCGCTGGACGCGCTGTCGTCTGCCTCCGAACTCGACGACCTGCGTGACATGGTGCGCAAACTCGTGGCCAAGCGCCTTCCGCTGCACGAGACGCGGCACGCCGGTGCCGCGGCCGCACGCCGCGCGGGGTGGGCCGAGCTGGCCGAATTGGGGCTGCTCGGCATCGCGGTGCCGCAGCAATACGGCGGCAGCGGCGCCGGGCTGTACGAACAGGCCGTCGTCTGCGAAGAACTCGCGCGGGAACTGGGCGCGGTGCCCTACCTGCCCACCGCCTGCCTGGCCGCCGAAGCGCTGCTGGCCTGCGGCGACGACGCCGTGTGCGCCGAACTGCTGCCCGGCCTGGTCACCGGCGAGCTGACCGCCACCCTCGCCGACGGCACCGGCCACGCCGAGCGGCACGGGCCGAACTGGGTGGTGTCGGGCCAATTCCACCACGTCCCCGACGGCGCCGACGCCCAGATCGTCTTGGTCGCTGCGGACACCGACGGGGGCACCACGCTGTACGCCGTCACCGGCTCCGACGGTGTAGACCGCGAGCGGTTGTCCACCCTGGACCCCAGCCGCGGCCTCGCCAATCTCCGACTGAGCGGCGCACCGGCTCGACAGGTCGGTGCCGTGGCGGCGGCCGAGGCGGTCCTGGCCCGGGTGCGGCTGCGCGCGACGGCGCTGCTGGCCGCCGAGCAGGCCGTGCTCGCCGAGCAGTGCGTCGCACTGACGAAGCAGTACCTGTTGGATCGGCGGCAGTTCGGCCGGCAGATCGGGGCGTTCCAAGCCCTCAAGCACCGCCTCGCGGACGCCGCGGTACGGGCCGAATTGTGCGCCGGCAGCGCCTGGTACGCCATCCGGCAGCTGGCCGGCGACGCGGCCGACGCGGACTTCGCCGTCAGCGTCGCCGCGGCCGCGTGCGGGGAAGCCGCACTGCAGAACGCCGCCGAGATGATCCAGCTGCACGGCGGAATCGGCTACACCTGGGAGCACGTCGCACATCTGTACCTGCGCCGCGCCAAGGCCAACCAGTACCTGTTCGGGACGCCGTCGGCCCACCGCCACCGGCTCGGCACGGCCGTGGCCGAAAGCCGTTCGACCGCAACGGAAACCGTATCCGATCAGGCCCGGGGCGAATCGCCGGCGCCCGACGAGCTGCGCCGCTGGCTGGCCGACAACCTGACCGACGCGATCATGCGCGATCACGCCCCGCCGCCGCCGGGCGAGAAATACTCTGCGGTGCAGCGAGATTGGTATCGCCGCCTCGGCGAGGCCGGCTGGGCCACACCGACCTGGCCGACCGAATACGGCGGCCGCGGTCTGGGTCGCGACGAAGGCGGTGCCGCGGTGGAGGAGTTGCGCCGCCGCGGTGTCGACCGGCCCGAGGAGGACTTCGTCGGCGTATGGCTGGCGGGTCCGACCATTCTGCAGTGGGGCACCGATGAGCAGCGAGACACCTACCTGCGGCCGCTGGCCCGCGGCGATCACCGCTGGTGTCAGCTGTTCAGCGAGCCCGGCGCCGGATCGGATCTGGCGTCGCTGTCCACCTCGGCGGTGCGTATCGATGACGACCGCTGGCTAATCAACGGCCAGAAGATCTGGAGTTCGTTCGCCGACACGGCCGATTTCGGGCTGTTGATGGCGCGCACCGATCCGACGCTGCCCAAACATGCCGGCATCACCTATTTCCTGCTCGACATGCGCACGCCCGGAGTGGACGTGCGGCCGCTTCGGCAGATGACCGGTGACGCCGAATTCAACGAGGTCTTCCTGACCGACGTCATAGTGCCGGACGCGGCCCGCCTGGGTCCGCTCAACGCCGGCTGGAAGGTGGGCATCAGCACCCTGATGCAGGAACGCAACAGCCTCACCGGGCCTCCCGTCGTCGGCCCCGGCGTGGCCGACCAGCTCATCGCGGAGGCGGTGCGTAGCGGCGCATGGCAACGGGCCGATGTGCGAGACCGCCTGCAGCACATGCTCGTCGACGAACGCGCACTGCAGAGCGCCGGCTTTCGGGCCAGCGTCGCCGCGGACCGCAACCCCGGGGCCATCGACTCCATCCGCAAACTCGTCAGCGCCGACCTGCACGAGCGCGCGGGGCGCATCCGCGTCGACCTGCTTCCCGAACTCACCATGGGCTGGCCCGTCGACACCGAAATGCCTTCGGGCACACGGTCATTCTTGGAGATGAAGAAGTATTGCATCGCCGGGGGCACCTCCGAGATCCAGCGCAACATCATCGCCGAGCGCGTGCTTGGGCTGCCCCGCGAGGCCGACCCCGACCGTGACACACCCTTCAACCAGCGGACCAGCCGATAGAGGAGAGCGCACCGACCATGATGACCGGCGAGCAGTACACGAACTCACTCCGTGACGGACGGCGGGTCTACCAGGACGGCAAGCTGGTCGCCGACATGGACACCGATCCGCTGCTGGCGCCGGCGCTCGACGCGGTGGCCGCCGGATACGACCAGTACTACCGGCCCGACGGCGACGCGGTGAACCCGTTGGTGGAGGCGCCGCGCAGCGTCGCGGAACTACGTGACCGGGTGCCGATCCTCACCAGCATGGACCTGCTGCTCAACGTCACCTACCAGTCGCTCATGACGCTCGTGGTGGCGGCGGCGCGGCTGGCCGACGCCCACCCCGAGTTCGTCGCCCGCATCAACTCCTATGTGGCACAAGCCCGCCGGGACGACATCCGAATCGCCGAATGCATCACCGACTCCAAGGGCGACCGATCCAAGGCGCCAGCCGCGCAGGACGATGCCGACCAGTACGTGCGCGTGGTGGCGCGCCGCGACGACGGCGTGGTGATCCGCGGCGCGAAACTTCACATCAGCGCGGCACCGTTCGCCCATCACCTGATGGTGATGCCGACCAAGTCGATGAAGCCAGGGGAGGAGGACTACGCGATCGCGTGCGCGGTACCGGTCAACGCCCCGGGGGTGCACGTCATCAGCCGCACCGTGCAAGCCCGCGGCGGGGACGAGCGCGACTACCCGGTGAGCGCGCGGCGCAGCATGCCGGACGGGTTCGTGATCTTCGACGACGTGTTCGTCCCGACCGAGCACGTGTTCCTCGATGGCGTTGCCGCACAGGCCGGCATCTTCGCGCACTCGCTGGGCCTGTGGGAGCGCCTCGGCGGCACCGCGGTGATGGTGGAACAGGCCGACGAGATGGTGGGCCTGGCGCAGTTGATGGCCGAAGCCAATGGGACCGCACGGGTGTCACACATCCGGGAGAAGATCGACGAGATGATGATCCATGCCACCAACTTGCGGGCCGGCATGGAGGCCGCGATCAGCAACGCCCACACCACGCCCGAGGGCTACTACTATCCCGACGACCTGTACACGAACGCGACCAAATACCTAGGCGCGGCGAACTTCAATTTGATGGTCCGGCATCTGCACGACATCGCCGGCGGCGGGGTGATCACCACACCGTCGATGGCGGACCTGGACAACCCGGACATCGGCCCCCAGTTGCGCAAATACCTGACCGGAGCGGCCGACGTGTCCGGCGACGCCCGCGCCAAGCTGTTCCACGCCATCCGCGACACCACCGCCGATTCGTACGGCGGCTGGCACCTGGTGACCAACGTGCAATCCGGCGGCGGACTGTTCGCACAGCGGCTCGTGACCCGCAAGCACTACGACATGGAACGCGCCAAGCGCCTGGCGCGGCACGCCGCCGCCCTGGACTGAGACCCCCATCCCGCCCTGCCGTTGATCGTCACGACGGCGGCTGCTTGCATGAACGTGAACGTAGACGTAGATTTAGGCCATGCGCTTTGGTGTCTTCATCGCGCCGTACCACATGGTCGGCGACAATCCGACGCTCGCATTCGAGCGCGACCTGCAGTTGGTCGAAGCAGTTGAGGAACTCGGCTACGAGGAGGCGTGGTTCGGCGAACACCACTCGGGCGGAACGGAAATCATCGGCGCGCCCGACCTGATGATCGCGACGGCCGCGGCCCGCACCAAGCGCATCCGGCTGGGCACCGGGGTGGCCTCATTGCCGTATCACCACCCGTTCATGTTCGCCGACCGCATGGTGCAACTCGACCACCTGACCCGCGGGCGCCTGATCGTCGGCGTCGGACCGGGCGCGCTGCCCGGCGACGCCTACATGATGGGCATCGAGACCACCCGTCAGCGCGACATGATGCTCGAATCCCTAGAGGCGGTGCTCGAACTGTGGCGCGACGAAGCCCCGGTCAACCGGGAGACCGACTGGTTCACGCTGCGTGACGCCCGGTTGCAGTTGCGCCCGTACAGCAAGCCCAACATCGAGGTCAGCGTGGCGGTGACGGCGTCGCCGTCGGGCCCGGTGGCCGCCGGCAAGTTCGGCATCGGACTGCTCTCGATCGCGGCCACCCAGAAGAAGGCCTTCGATGCGCTGGCCCGCAACTGGCGCACCGCAACCGAAACCGCCGCCGCGCACGGAACCACGGTGAGCCGTCAGGGCTGGCGGATGTGCGGGCCGATGCACATCGCCGAATCCGTGGAACAGGCCCGCAAGGATGTCGAGGTGGGTCTGGCGCAGTGGGTGGACTACTTCCAAAACGTCGGGGCCATACCGATTTTGGGCGATTTCGACCCCGGCGAAGACATCGTGTCTGCCGTCAATGAGACCGGCGTGGGCGTGATCGGCACTCCCGACATGGCGATCGAGCAGCTGCGCCGGCTGCAGCGGCAATCCGGCGGCTTCGGCACCTATCTGTTGATGGCCCACGAGTGGGCCAACCGCGAGGCCACGCTGCGCTCCTACGAGATGATCAGCCGCTACGTCATGCCGGTGTTTCAGGATTGCCTCGAGCCGCTGGAACGCAGCCGCGACTGGACGATCTTTCACCGGGAGACGTTGATGGGCAACATCACCAACGCGATCGTCGGTGCCACCCAGCAATTCCTGCAGGAGCGCGACGCCCGTCGCCGCGCCGAGGACGAAGCCCACACCAAAACCCTGCCCGCGGGCCGGTGACCGACTTCGGGGCGCTGCTGTTTCCCAATGTCTCCTGGGCCACGCTGGTGGACCGCTGCGAACGGGCCGAGGAGATGGGCTTTCGCAGCCTCTGGATCGACGATCACGGCGCCAATCCGCAAGCACCCAGGTCGAATTGGTTCGAAGCGTTCACCACGCTGGCCGGTCTGGCCAACTGCACCCGCCGGATCCTGCTCGGGCCGCTGGTGTCCAACGTCGTTCTGCGGCACCCGGTGATGCTGGCACGCCAGGCCCTCACCGTCGAGAACATGTCGGGTGGGCGGCTGCAATTGGGCCTCGGCGCCGGCTATGCCCCCACCGACCACGAAATGGTCGGCAGCGCGGCCTGGCCGCGCGCGGAACGCGCGGAGAGATTCGCCGAAGCGGTCGAACTGATCGATGCGCTGCTGCGCGCCGAACCGGTCGACTTTTCCGGCGCCCACTACCGGGTGAGTGATTTCCGGTTGCGACCGCCGCCGCTGCAACGGCCCCGGCCCCCGATTTGTGTTGCCGCGCATGCCCGTTCGAGCCTGCAGCTGGTGGCCCGGTTCGGCGATATCTGGAGCTCGTTCGGCGGATGGGGGCTGTCGTCGCCGCGGCTGCTGGAGCTCACCGCGCGGCGATCGGCCACCCTCGACGAGTTCTGCACCGAATCCGGCCGCGACCCCGCGACCATCCGTCGCCAGATTCTGGCCGGCAGCCCGGCCACCACGGCCGACCCCATTTGGTCGTCGGTGCAGGCGTTCGACGAATGGGTGGCCGGGTGGCAGCAGGCGGGCATCGACGAGATCGTGCTGTACTTCCCGCCGGACCTGCTCTACGAGCCGGAACTGATCGACCCCGCCGTCACCGAACACCTGCGCGGCCTGCTGTTCGCTCGCCGGTCAGGTGATCAGGGCGCCACCGTCAACGGGCAGCACGGCACCACTGACGAATGAGGCCGCCGGACTGGCGAGGAACAGCACCGCGGCGGCGACCTCGTCGGGTTCACCCAACCGCGCCGCCGGTACCCGGGTGGCGACGAAGTCGTCGTTGAACCCGTCGGGGGTGAGTTCGGTCAGGCCGGTCGACAAGAATCCCGGCGCCACCGCATTGACCCGAATGCCCTTGCGGCCGGTCCACTGTCGGGCCAGGTCGCGGGTGAGTCCCAGCAGCCCCGCCTTGCTCGACACGTAGCCGGCCTGCGGCAGCGAAGTCGTGGTCAGCCCCAGGATGCTGCTGATCATCACCACGGCCGAACCGGGCCGCATCGATCGCCCGCACGCCTGACTCATCCAGTAGGCGCCCATCAGGTTGACCTCGACGGTGCGCCGGAACTGCGCCGGGTCCTCGCGCGTCGCCGGTGCGGCCGTGCCCACACCGGCGTTGTTGACCAGCACGTCCACGCCGCCGAACCGATCGATGATCAGATCCGTTGCCGCCGTGCACGATTCGTGATCGCTCACGTCCACCCGGAAGGCGGCGGCGTCGATGCCGTCGTCGCGCAGCTGGGCGCAGCGCGCTTCGAGCTCATCGAGGCGCCGGCTTGCCAACGCAATTCGCCCGCCCGCCGCCCCGAGCGCTCGCGCGATCGCCAGCCCCAATTCGGACGTCGCCCCGGTCACGACGGCGACGCGGCCGTCCAGCCGGAACCGGTCGCCGAGGCCGACGGTCATGAAGCGTGCGTTTCGGTCTCGCGACCCCGCTGCGACCTCAACGACAGCAGGGAATCGCGGCCCTGCAGGATGTGCTCGGCCATCAGCGCACCGGCGCGCAGCGGTTCCCCCGCCGCTATCGCGTCGCGCACCATGCGGTGGAACAGATTCGACCGCTCCCGTTCCTCCCGCGTCTGATGCCGAAACACCTGATACACCAGGGGGATATCGACGGCGTGCTCCAGCAGGGCGGATAGCCGCCGATGCTGGGCGCCCACCACGATGGCCTGATGAAAGGCGCTGTTGGCGGCGGTGATCCGGCGCAGCCCGGCGTCGGCCGAACCCTTCGATACCAGCTCGATGCCGTGGTCGAACTCGACGATCGCGGCGTCCAGTGCCGCGATGCCATCGTCGCGCATCCGGGTCGCGGCGCGTTCGGCGGCCAGCGACTCCAGGCGGGCGCGCAGTTCGTACTGGTCGCGGATGTCGGTCTCGGACATGGTGGCCACGATGGCGCCGCGGTTGCGCTCGATGGTGACCAGGCCGTCGGCGGCCAAGGCCCGCAACGCTTCTCGCACCGGGGTGCGGGACAGGTCGAACATCTCGCCGATGCGTTGTTCGACCAGTCGCGAGCCCGGCTCGAACTCGCCCTCGGCGATGGCACGCCTGATCAGCCGGTACGCCAGCTGCGAGCGGCCGTCCATCTCGCTCACCTCAGTCACCCCCGGACGTCGCTGCGCCGATGTCGAGCACACCGCCGCCTTCCGGGTCGACGACCTCGACGGTCGGGTCGTCGACATCGTCGAATTCCAGCCGCAATGCCCGGGACATGATCGCGTGCATCACGTACATGGTGGTGGTGTAGGTGAATTCGAGGATCTCGGTGTCGCTGAAAACTTCCCGCAGCTGGGTCATCAGCCGCTCGGGCACCCGGCCGTGCTGTCCCGCAAGGCAATCCGTGTAGGCCAGCAGCAGCCGCTCGGCCGGGTCAAAACAGTCCGCCGTCTGCCAGGACGGGATCGCCTCGATCTTCTCCTCGGACAACCCCGCCGACCGGCACGCCTTGCAGTGTTGGGAGAAGACGAACTGGCTGCCGACCACCCAGCCCGCCCGGATCTGGCCCAGCTCGCGGTGATCGGCGCGGATGGACACCTCTTCGCGGTAGAGGCGAAAGCCGCGCACGGCGTGGCGCAGCGCGGCGGGGGACTGCGCCATCACCGTCCACCAGTTGCCCGGAGTGCCGCCCACCGTGCCGGGCTCGGCCACCGGGTCACGGTCGCCGAACATGAAGTCATACATCTTCAACGTGAATTCGTCGGTGACTTCATCGCGCGGAATCGGCTTCAGACGCGGCATCGCGTCTCCTCTCGGCTGACGGCACGGACCAAGCATTACTGCAGATTGCATTCAATCCTAGGCTCAAGCGCCGCGTCAACGCAGTTCGTCGCCCGCACAGAGGGTGCGATTGCGTACAGTCTGGGGATCAGGGCCGCAGGCTGGACAGCACCATGGCCGCAAAGGCGTCGCCGATCTCGGTCAGCGAGTTGCGCCCGCCGGGGACATACCAACGGTGGATCCAGTTGTGCATGCCCAGGATGCCGAGCATGGCCAGCCGAGGATCCAGATCCGAGCGGAACACGCCCCCGGCCACACCCTCTTCGATGATCGCCAGCAGCGTCTTGCCGTAGGCGTCGGCGTTGGCGACGATGCCCTGTGCCTCCGGAATCGTTGCGATGTGCTGACTTTCGCCGAACAGCAGGAAGAGCTCGGGATAGGTGGCCAAGTCGCTGATGTAGGAGTCCAGCGCGCGACGCAGCTTCTGCTCGGGTGGCGCATCCGATTCGAGCGCGTCGCGGCAGTGCCGGGTCATCTCGTAGGCCGGCTGCTCGATGAGCGCGACCAGCAATTCCTCTTTGGTGCCCACGTAGTAGTAGAGCGAGGCGCGGTTGATGCCCACCTCGACCGCGACGTCCTCCAGCCGGGCGCGGGCGAACCCCTCTCGGCGAAACACCTCCGCGGCGCCCTTGAGGATGGTCTGCCAGCGCTCGTTGGACGCGCGGCGGTCAGCCGTGCGCCGCTCGTGGCGGCGCCGCGCGTTGTCGCTCTGCTGGCGTGCGGCGGGAATCGTCGGCCTCCTGGTGTGCGGGTGTCGCGTTGTCAAAATACGCCATCCGGGGGACTGACCTGAGGATTAACCCGCTTGTCAACGTGAACGTTGACGTTGACAATTCCCAGGGAGGGTCCTAGCGTCCCTATTGATGCAAGCCTCACGCGCGGCCCAACTTCGCCATCGCGGCGCGGAAGTCGTCATGCTCCATGGCGGCCGCCTCGAGCGCGAGGGAGAACGGCAGGACCGCGCCCGAGGCCATCGCGAGGAGCCGATTCACCGCGGCCTTGGTGCCCTGCACCGCCTGGGGGGCCAGCGTGGCGAGTCGTTGCGCCATCGCCAGCGCCGACGGCACCACATCGGCCGGCGGGACGACGCGGGTGACCAGCCCGAGGCGTTCGGCCTCCGCCGCGGTGAGGACCTCGCCGGTCATCAGCAAGTATTTGGCGCGGTTGAGCCCGACCAGCAGCGGCCAGATCACCGCGGCCCCGTTGCCCGCCGGCAGCGCGGCGTGCACATGCAGATCACCGAGTTTCGCCCGCTCCGAGACGTAGGAGACGTCGGCCAGGGTGGCCAGCACCGCGCCCAGCCCGATGGCGTGGCCGTTGACGGCGGCGACGAGCGGCTTGGTCAGCCCGACGATGTCGTCGACGATGTGGCGCGCCTCCTCGATCGGGGTCCGTCCCGAACTGGACGCGTACTGCCGATCGCTGGACTCGTCGCCGCCGGCGGAGAAGGTCCGGCCCGCCCCGGTCAGCACGACGGCGCGCACCCGGACGTCGTCTTGGGCCGCCGCGAACACCCGCGATAGCTCCGAATGCATCACGTCGTCGACGGCGTTGGCCTTGTCCGGCCGGTTCAGCGTCAGCACGGCGACGGCGGTCGCGCCGTCCACGGCGACATCGATGGTGCGGTATGCGGCGGGATCGAGCATCGAGGCGCCCCTTACTGGTCATCAGTTGAACATGAACGTTGACGTAGATCATAGGAGCAGGACGGCATGTTGAGGTTCGGAACATTCATCGCGCCCTACCACCCGGTCCGCGAGAGCCCGTTGACCACCTACGAGCGGGACCTCGAGCTCATCGAATGGTGCGACCGGTGGGGCTTCGACGAGGCGTGGGTGGGCGAGCACCACTCGGCGGCATGGGAGAACATCGCCGATCCGGCGATGTTCCTGGCGGCCGCCGGGCAACGGACCCGGCGGATCAAGCTCGGCTCCGGCGTCGTCAGCCTGCCGTATCACCACCCGATGATGGTGGCCGACCGGTTCGTGCAGCTCGACTACCTGACCCACGGCCGGGCCATGTTGGGCGTGGGGCCCGGGGCGCTGATCTCCGACGCCACGATGATGGGCATCGATCCCAGCACGCAGCGCCCGCGGATGAACGAGGCCCTGGGCGTGATCATCCGGCTGCTCGCCGGTGAGGTCGTCACCCATCACAGCGACTGGTTCACCCTGAATGAGGCTCGGCTGCAGCTGCTTCCGGTCAACGGGTCGATGCCGATCGCCGTCGCGTCCAGCACCTCGCCGTCGGGCATGACGGCCGCGGGCACGCACGGCGTGGGGGTGTTATCGCTGGGCGCCGGCCTGATCGGCGGCAAGAAGGACCTGGCGGCGCACTGGGCGCTCGGCGAGAAGGCCGCCGCCGAAAGCGGCAAGCAGCTGCGCCGCGACGAATGGCGCCTGGTGATCCGGGCCCATCTCGCGCCCACCCGCGAACAGGCCAAGTCCGAGGTGATCGAGGGGCGCGAGGCCGAACGCGTCGGATACTTCAAACGGGTCGCCGGGCTGAAGAACGACTACACGCTCGAGCAGGAGATCGAAGAGGACGCCGCCATCGTGGGCACACCCGACGACATGATCGAGGCCCTGCACCGGTTGCAGAACATCACCGGCGGGTTCGGGGGCTTTTTGGTGCTGGCCGGGGATTGGGCGGACCGCGAGGCCACGCTGCGCAGCTACGAATTGATGGGCCGCCACGTGATTCCCGAATTCCGCGGCCAGCTGGATTCGCTGCGCGCCAGCTACGACATGGTGGTCGCGAAGAAGCGCGACTACGGCGCGCCGGCGATGGCCGCGATCAAGAAGGCCTACGAGGACGCCGGCCAGCAGATGCCCGACGACCTCAACCCCACCAACCTGCGTTAGGCGTGGCCCGTCGGCACTTCCGGTGCTTCCTGCGATTCCGGCACTTCCGGCGTTTCGTGTTGCATCTCGTGTTGCATCACGGTCCGGCGCAGGTCGTCGTCCCAGCGCGGGAAGACGTCGGTGTGGATGCCGAATTGGTCCAGGGCCCGGCCGACGGAGTGATCGACGATGTCCTCGAGGCTGGTGGGCCGGAAGTAGAAGGCCGGCACCGGCGGGAAGATGGTGCCGCCGGCTTCGCTGATCGTCGCCATGTTGCGCAGGTGGATCAGGTTCAGCGGCGCCTCGCGCACCATGAGCACCAGGCGGCGACGCTCCTTGAGGACGACGTCGGCGGCCCGGGACAGCAGTGAACTGGACACGCCGTTGGCGATCTCGCCCACGCTGCGCATCGATGCGGGCGCGATCAGCATGCCCCGCGTCAGGAAGGAACCCGACGCCATGGGGGCGCCGACGTCGGTGACGCTGTACACGTGGTCGGCGCGGGCCTCGATCTGCTCCCGGGTGAGATCGGTTTCGTAGGCGCGGGTCAGGTGCCCGGCACGGGTGACGATGAGGTGGGTTTCGATGCCGACGCTGCGCAGCACATCGAGCGCCCGCACGCCGTAGACGATTCCGGTGGCTCCGGTGATGCCCACGATGACGCGGTCGGGCTGGTTCGGCTGGGTCATCACGGATACTCCAAGTCCAGATCGGGGGCATACGGGCGGGGGTCGACATCGCGGAAGTGCGCCCGTTCGAACTGGGCTTGCATGCGAAACGGTGCGGTGGCGTCGAAAATCGTTTTGCACGTGGTGCCCTTGGCCGGCAGCGTCGGGTCGTACTCGGGCTGCTGGGTCGGGTCCAGAACATGACCGGCCACCCCGGGAATGGTGACGATGTCGCGGTTGCCCTGCATCCGGGTCTGCATCGCCCACAGCACGTCGTCGCTGTCGAAGATGTCGACGTCGCCGTCGACCAGGATGACGTTCTTCAGTTCCGAATAGACGCCCAACGCCACCAGCGCGGCTTGGCGCGCGCGGCCGTCATCGAAGGCCTTGGTCTTGTTGCACTTGAGGACGGCCAGGAACTTACCGCCGCCGGCGCTGTGGGAGTAGACGTCGGTGACGAAGCCGGGCATGGCGGCGTGCAGGGCGTGGAAAATGCTGGCCTCGGTGGGGATTCCGGCGAGGCTGACGTGCTCCTCGCCGGGGCCCACCAGGGTCTGCAGAATCGGATCGGTGCGGGTGGTCACCGCGGTCACCTTGATCACCGGCAAGGCCGGGTTGGCCGGGCCGTCATAGCCGGGGAACTCCGGCATGGCGTGCCCGGTGTGGGTGTTCTGGTCTTCGGCCTGCCGTTCGCCGGGGATGATGTAGCCCTCGATGACGACCTCGGCCGTGGCGATCGCCTTCTGGTCGACCGTGACGCCCTTGACCAGTTCGACGGGTTTGGCGCGCAAGCCGCCGGCGATGGCGAGCTCGTCGTGGCCGAGCGGGGTGGTGGGCGCCTCGAACGTGGCGCCCAGCGGGATCGCCGGGTCCAGGCCCATGTTGACCGTGATCTCGAACTTGCGTCCGTCGGCCTCGGCGCGTTGCCGGAAGGCGTCGATGTGGCGGCCGGGTGCGAAGAAGATCGTCATCTCGTCACGGCCCTGCACGCACAGCCGGTGGATGGTGACATCGGTGCCCAGTTCGGGGTCGCTGCCCAGCACCAAACCCAGGCAGAAGTACGGCCCCGCGTCCAGGTCGGTGTTGGTGGGCGCGGGCAGCAGGGTACGCAGATCGAAGTCCGGGTGATCGGCGCGATGGACCACCTCTTGGCAGGGCGCATTGTGGCCAGTGAAATCCGCTGGGCCCAAGGCGTTTTCGTAGGCATCGGCCATGCGTTGGGTGAGCCGGTCGGCCGGCGACTCAAGCAGGATGCCGACGCGTTTGCGGCTGGCCATCAACCCGACCAGCACCCGCCAGCCCGGAAAGCCGGTCACGTTGTTGAAGATCATGGCCGGTCCGATGCGCGTCGGTCGTTCGACGGTGCCGCCGGCGCCGATGCGGCGGTAGACGCCGGCGAGTTCCCCGATCGGGTCGATCGGATGGTCGGTCTCGATCAGCTGCTTGTCGTGGCGCGCCAGTAGCGCCAGCGCGGATCTGAGGTCGACGATCTGGTCATCCGGCAATGGCTAGTCCCTCCGCGCGCACCTGGAGTTCCTAATACCCGTCTGTGCCGGGCTAAACGCAAGCGGCGGCCGCCTGACTCAGAGCTTGCTGGCGACGAAGTCGGCGGCCTGATTGGCCATGCCCGCGTCGATGTAGGCCCCGGCGAGGTGCTGCGGCCAGTTTTCCTTCCACGTGTTCGGGTCGGCGGGATTGCAGATGGGATCGGCACCGTGGCACAACTCGATGGTCCGGTCGTTGTAGACGGGACTGAAGTTGGTGATCGGACCCACCCATTGGCTGCCATTGCCGAACAGGGCGACGGCGGCGACGTGCTGATCGATGCCCGGCGGCAGCGGGCTGTCGAAACCGAACGCGCCGATGGGCGCCGCCAGCACAACGTCGGTGACCGCCGCGCCCAGCGAATAACCGCCCAGCACCAACCTGGTGTCTGGGCAGCTGTTGACCATGTCCTGGATGTGGTGGCTCATGTCGTTGGCGCCCTGGGCGACCTCGGTGTCGGCGGGATATTGCACGGCGTACACGCCCACGGTCCTGTTCACCTTGGACCGCAGGGCGCTGATGAACGCGTTGCCCAGCACACCCGGCCCCGGCGATTCGTTGCGCCCCCGGGCGAACACGACCTGTACCGGCGGGCAGTTCGCGGCCGCGGCCGGTGGCGCCGCCCCCGGGGCCCCGGGCGTCAGCACCGTGGCGGGCAGCAACGCGGCGGCCGCGGCCATGACCGCGGCGAGTCCGACACCAGCAAATTTGCGGATAAGCAAGGCGCGCACGTCCATGATGGTAAGGCGAAGGCGCTCTGGCCGCCGCACACCCGGTCAACAGAGCTCCGGTGATCGCTGAGCGCGAACAGCGACCACGGTGTCGGCAGCGGCGATCGAGGCGATAGGTTCAGCTGATGAGTCACGTCGACGCGAGTGCGCCCGAGCGCTTGTTCGCGCTGGCCGAGCAGGTACAAGGTTTCATGCCGGCCGACGAGGGGCGCGCGCTGTACGACGCCGCGCTGCGGTATCTCGGCGGCGGTCTGGGCGTCGAGATCGGCACCTACTGCGGCAAATCCACCCTGCTGCTGGGTGCGGCCGCCCAACAAACCGGCAGCGTGCTCTACACGGTCGACCACCACCACGGGTCCGAGGAGCACCAGGCCGGGTGGGAGTATCACGACGCGTCGATGGTGGACGAGGTGACGGGCCTGTTCGACACGCTGCCGACGTTTCGCCGGGCGCTCGACACCGCCCGGTTGGACGAACACGTCGTCGCGATCGTCGGCAAGTCGCCGCTGGTGGCACGGGCGTGGCGGGCGCCGCTGCAGTTCCTGTTCATCGACGGCGGCCACAGCGAAGCCGCCGCGAACCAGGACTTCGACGGCTGGGCCAAGTGGGTCGCCCCCGGCGGGGCGCTGGTCATCCACGACGTATTTCCCGACCCGAAGGACGGCGGGCGCCCGCCCTACTACATCTACTGCCGCGCACTCGATTCCGGACAGTTCCGGGAGGTATCGGCCACCGGATCGTTGCGGCTGCTCGAACGAGTCAGCGGTCAGCCGGGGGAGCGGGTCTAGCCAGCCCGGGGCTTACCGGCCGGGGCCGGTGACCACGCATTCGCAGTCGAAGTCGGTCTGCAAACCCGGTGGCAGCTCGTCGCCGCGAAAGATGCCCGCACCGGCGGTGGTGTTCGACAGGGCGTCCGCCGCCAAGATCACGGCCGCGCCCGTCCATGTGGTGCGCTCTTCCGGCCACCGTTTGCCGTCGGCGAAAACCAGTCCCGTCCAATAAGATCCGTCATCCTCGCGCAGATGCTGCATCGCGGCGAACTGACGGTAGGCGTCGGAGTGCTGTCCGATCGCGTCCAGCGCCATCACCAGCTCGCATGTTTCGGCGCCCGTCACCCACGGGCGGTCGCCGACGCACCGGATGCCCAGGCCGTCGACCACGAAGGCATCCCAACGCTGCTTGATGCGCGCGGCCGCCGCCGGGCCACGCAAGGCGCTACCGAGGATGGGGTAGTACCAGTCCATCGAGTAGCGGTCCTTTTCGGTGAACGCCTCGGGATGCGCGGAGATAGCGTGCCCCAGACGGCCGAGCGCCAACTCCCACTCCGGCTGCGGGTCGCCGACCAACGCGGCCAGGGCAAGCGCACAGCGGATGCTGTGGTAGATGCTCGAGCACCCGGTCAGCAGGGCCTCCGGCAACACACCGGCTTCGCTTCGGGCCCAACCGATCTCGCCATACCCGACCTGCATGTCGATGACGAAGTCGATCGCTTTGTGCACCACCGGCCACATTTCCGCCGCGAATGACTCGTCGCCGGTGACCAGCACGTGGTGCCACACCCCGGCGCCGATGTAGGCGCAGAAATTGCTGTCGCTGTTGTCGTCTTCGATGACCCCCGACCGGAATTGGATGGGCCAGGATCCATCCGAGCGCTGGGTGCGCCGGCTCCAGTCGAACGCGGCGCGCGCCGGCTCCAGCAGTCCGGCGGTGGTCAGCGCCATCGCGCACTCGATGTGGTCCCACGGATCGGTGTGCCCGCCCTCGAACCAGGGGATGGCACCAGTCGATTCCTGTGCGGCGGCGATGGAAAGCGCGGTCTGGCGGCACTGCTCGGGAGTCAACACCCCCGCAACGGCTGGCACACTAGACCGATGCAACTGAATATCCCTCAGTCGCCTGGCTTTTCGCCTCCTGCGGCTTGACGAAGTACATCGCTACGCTCTTGCCCACCAGCGGGTTGAGCAGCGACTCCGCCAGCTGGGTGATCTTGGGCCGCTGCATCAGGTCCCAAACCAGGAGCTTGTGGTAGGCGGTCACCGCGGGGTGGTCGGTGTTCTCCACTCCCACAGCGCATTTGAGCCACCAGAAGGGGGAGTGCAGCGCATGGGCGTGATGGGTGTGGGTCAGTGCCATTCCGTCGCGGGCGATCTTGCCGCGCAGCTCGCTGGCCCGGTAGATGCGTACGTGGCCACCCTCGTTGGCGTGGTACTCGTCGGACAGCAACCAGCACAGGCGCTCGGGCAGCCACCGTGGGACGCTGACCGCCAGCGTGCCACCGGCTTTGAGCACTCTGATCAGCTCGGCGATCGCCACGTCGTCGTCGGGAATGTGCTCCAGGATCTCCGAAGCGATGACGCAGTCGAACGTCTCGTCGGCGTAGGGCAACTTCAGCGCATCACCGACGACCACCTTCGCCGAGGCACCGGCGGGCGCCTCGCCGGCTTCGGCCATCGCGCGCAAAATGGTGTCCACCGAACGCAATTCGGCCTCGTCGCGATCGAAGGCCACGACGTCGGCGCCGCGGCGATACGCTTCGAACGCGTGCCGGCCGGCTCCGCAACCCACGTCGATGACCTTGCTCGACGGTCCGATCCCCAGCCGGTCGAAATCGACTGTCAGCATGGCGCTTCGCTCTGCGCGTTGCGTGCGATCGCCCGCTCGTAGACCCGAACGGTTTGCGCGGCCACGGCTTCCCAGCTGAAGACGTTGACGGCGCGGGTTCGTCCCGCCTTCCCGAGGCTGCGGCGCTTTTCCGGTGAGTCCAGCAGTTCACCGAGCGCGTGGGTCAGCGCATCGACGTCGGCGGGCGGCACCAGTTCGGCGCAAGCACCGTCGGTCCCGAGGACTTCCGGCAGGGCACCGACCCGGCTGGCGACGATCGGGGTGCCGCTGGCCATGGCTTCCACGGCTGGGAGCGAAAAGCCTTCGTAGAGCGACGGAATGCAGGCGACCTCCGCGGAGGCGAACAGGGCGGCCAGCTCGGCGTCGGACAGCCCGCTGGTGATGTGCACGATGTCGGAGATCCCGAGTTCGGCGATGAGTTTGTGGGTCGGGCCGTTGGGTTCCACCTTGGCAACCAGCCGCAGCTCGAGATCACGCACGGTGCGCAGCCGGGCGACCGCTTGCAGCAGGGTGCGGACGCCCTTGAGCGGGGTATCGGCACTGGCGATCGCGATGATGCGGCCGGGCTCGCGGGGGCCCGATCCCGGTTTGAACAGTTCGGTGTTCACGCCCAGCGGCACCACGTGAAGTTGGTCGGGCGCGACGCCGAAGTCGGCGATGATGTCGGACGCGGACGACGAGGAGACCGTCAACAGGTCGGGGATGTGGCGGGCGACCTCCTGCTGCATGTCCAAGAACCCATACCAGCGGCGCACCAACGGTTTTCGCCACCATCGCGCTGCCGCCAGATCCAGCACCCGGTCGCGGGTGATCGGGTGGTGCACGGTGGCCACCACGGGAAGTCCCGCCTCGGCGATGCGCAGCAATCCGGTGCCCAGGCTCTGGTTGTCGTGGACGACGTCGAAATCGGCTGTGCGCTGGGCAAGTAACCGCGCGGCCCGCATCGTGAACGTCCGCGGTTCGGGAAAGCCCGCGGTCCACGTGGTGAGCAATTCCCGCAGGTCGATCGAGTCGCGAATCTCGCTGGGCCGCGGCACCCGGAACGGGTCGGGTTCCCGGTACAGGTCGAGGCTGGGCACTTCGGTGAGCCGGACCCGCGGGTCGAGCAGGTCGGGATACGGCTGGCCGGAGAACACCTCGACGTCGTGGCCGAGCTCCACCAGGCCGTGGCTGAGATGGCGCACGTAGACGCCCTGTCCGCCGCAATGTGTCTTACTACGGTAGGACAGCAGGGCAATTCGCATACTCAACTCTTCTTTGCTGGAAAATGACCGCGGAATGGCGCCGAATACATCGCGGTCAACGGACTCCCGAACTCCGCGACAGCAAACTGGACATGTGTCCAGACTATAGTTCGATCACCTAATCGTGCGCAACGAGCCGGAAACCCACCGTCCCTCGCGCAGGCGGCCCCCGGGATGTCCGACACGCAAAGATCATGCCACTGGCCGGTGTCCGCCCGCTTTCCGACCGGTCGGTTCCGCACGCGAGGCGCCTCGGCCCAGCGGCGCTGACCGGCGAAGATCGCTCTGAGGAAGGCCCGTGCCTTTTGTTACCATCGCGCGGTGCGGGATTCGGCCGGACCGGGTGGACGCGGCGATCGGTGGTCGCCGTCGAGGCGCGAGGTCCTCAAATACGCCGGCGCCTATGTCGTGGCGCCGGCCCTGCTCAGCCTGGGCGCGGTGGCGGCAAGCCCCGCCGCCCCGAAAGCCTCGGCGGCCGGCATGAGGCTGATCGATTTCGCCGAGCGCAGGATCGCACCGGAGGAGATCAAGTCGGGGGGCTATGACGGCGTGGTGAACTACGTGTCGCAGTCGCGGCCGGGTGCCAACTTCGAAGCCAAGCCGCTGACCCGGGAGTACGCCGATGCGCTGCGCGCGGCGGGCCTGCATATCGTCAGCAACTTCCAATACGGCAAGCCCGGTTGGCCGGACCCGTCGGATCTCACCCGCGGCTATGACGGCGGCGTCGCGGACGCCCACACGGCCATGCAGCTGCACTCGGCGGCCGGCGGCCCGAACTCGGCCCCGATCTTTTTCAGCGTCGACGATGACATCGACGCCAACACGTGGAATAGCGTTGCCGTCCAATGGTTTCGAGGCATCAACTCGGTGCTGGGTGTGGGTCGCACCGGCATCTACGGGCATGCCCGGGCGTGCGGGTGGGCCATCAGGGACGGGGTGATCGGGCCGTCCACCAGCGCCGGGCACCAGTGGGCGTGGCAGACCAGGTCGTGGTCGCACGGCGAGCGCGAACCCGCCGCTGTGCTCTACCAAACGGTCGTCAACAGCCCGGGAAATCCGGGCCCGCTGCTGGGCGGCATCAATGTCGACGTCGACGATGTCCTCGCCGCCGATTTCGGGCAGTGGGACCTGGATCGCTGACCTGGACATCCTTCTCCGCCACACGAGACATAAACCAGGGCGACCGATCGCGGCGTGTCGTGTGCGTGGTTTACGTGTCGCGAGATCGCGGGCGCATCGTCCATGAAAGAGGGCGGCATGAAGGAACGGCACCCCGCGAGCGCATGGCTCGCGGGGTGCCGTTTCTTGCCGGTGACCGGGTCTTACTTGAGGTCGAACCGGTCGTTGTTCATGACCTTCACCCACGCCGCGACGAAGTCCTCCACGAACTTGCCGTGGTTGTCGTCCTGGGCGTAAACCTCGGCCAGCGCGCGCAGCACCGAGTTCGAGCCGAACACAAGGTCATTCGGGGTCGCGGTCCACTTGAGCTCGCCGGAGGCCCGGTCGTGCCCTTCGTAGACGTTCTCCGCGGTCTCCGAGGCCTTCCACTCGGTGCCCATGTCGAGCAGGTTGACGAAGAAGTCGTTCGTCAACGCGCCCGGCCGGTCGGTGAACACACCGTGCTTGCTGCCGCCGTGGTTGGCGCCCAGCGCGCGCAGCCCGCCGACGAGCACCGTCAGCTCCGGACCGGTCACACCCAGCATGTAGGCCCGGTCCAACAAGAGCTGCTCGAGCGGGGCCTTCTCGCCGGGCCGCGCGTAGTTGCGGAACCCGTCGGCCCGCGGTTCGAGCACGGCGAACGACTCCACGTCGGTGCTCTCCTGCGAGGCGTCGGTGCGCCCGGGGGCGAAATGCACCGAGATCTCGTAGCCCGCGTCCTTGGCCGCCTTCTCGACCGCCGCGGAACCGGCCAGCACGATCAGGTCTGCGATCGAGATCTTCTTCCCGCCGGAGGCCGAGGCGTTGAAGTCCTGCTGGATCCGCTCCAGCACGGGCAACACCTTGTCGAGTTCGGAGGGCTCGTTGACCTCCCAGCTCCGCTGCGGCTCGAGTCGCAGCCGCCCGCCGTTCGGGCCACCGCGCTTGTCGGTGTTGCGGTAGCTGACCGCGGCCGACCAGGCGGTCTTGACCAGCTGCTGAACGGAGAGACCGGACGCCAGGACCTTGCTCTTCAGGTCCGCAACGTCCGTCTCGTCGACCAGCGCGTGGTCGACGGCCGGCACCGGGTCCTGCCACAGCTGCGGTTCGGGAATCCACGGCCCCAGGAAGCGGGTGACCGGTCCCATGTCGCGGTGCAGCAGCTTGTACCACGCCTTGGCGAAGGCGTCGGCCAGCTCCTCGGGGTGGTCCAGCCAGCGCCGCGTGATGTCGCGGTAGATCGGGCTTTCCCGCAACGAGATGTCGGTGACCAGCATCGTCGGGGCGCGCCCCGGCCCACCGAACGGATCCGGAATGGTCCCGGCGCCCGCGCCGTCCTTGGCGGTGAACTGCCAGGCCCCGGCGGGGCTCTTGGTGAGCTCCCACTCGTAGCCGTACAGCGTCTCCAGGAAGGAGTTGTCCCACTTGGTCGGCGTCGGCGTCCAGACCACCTCGAGGCCGCTGGTGATGGCGTCCTTGCCCACGCCGCTGCCGAACGAGCTCTTCCAGCCCAGCCCCTGCTGTTCGATCGGGGCTGCCTCAGGTTCCGGACCGACCAGGTCGGCGTCGCCGGCACCGTGCGTCTTGCCGAAGCTGTGGCCGCCGACGATCAGCGCGGCCGTCTCCTCGTCGTTCATCGCCATCCGGCCGAAGGTCTCGCGGATGTCGATCGCCGCCGCGACCGGGTCCGGCTTGCCTTCGGGGCCTTCCGGATTGACGTAGATCAGACCCATGGTGGTGGCACCGTAGGGCTGCGCGAGGTCGCGTTCACCCGAGTAGCGCTTGTCGGTTCCCAGCCACTCTTCCTCTTCACCGAAGAGAATCTCCTCGGGCTCCCAGACGTCTTCGCGGCCGAAGGCGAAGCCGAACGTCTTGAACCCCATGGATTCCAGGGCCGTGTTCCCGGCGAACAGCAGCAGGTCCGCCCAGGAGATCTTGTTGCCGTACTTCTTCTTCAGCGGCCACAGCAGCCTGCGCGCCTTGTCCAGGCTCGCGTTGTCCGGCCAGCTGTTGAGCGGAGCGAAGCGCTGCATGCCCTGGCCGCCGCCACCGCGGCCGTCATAGATGCGGTAGGTGCCGGCGGCGTGCCAGCTCATCCGGATGAACAGGCCACCGTAGTGGCCGTAGTCGGCGGGCCACCAGTCCTGCGAGGTGGTCAGCAGCTTGATCATGTCGGCCTTGAGCGCCTCGACATCAAGCTTGGCGAACTCCTCGGCGTAGTCGAAGTCCTCGCCGAGCGGGTCGGACTGGGGAGCATGCGGGTGCAGGCGCGACACATCGACCTGGTTGGGCCACCAGTCCTGGTTGGTCCGCGGGGCGCTCGACTTGGGCTGCGGTGAAGGGATTGCTGGGTTTTCGCTTTCGCTGTTGCTAGCCGACCCGGCGTCGGGTTGGGGAGGGCGGCTGGCGGATGTATCAGATGACACAGCATTCCTTTCGAGGGTGGGTGAATCGGGCTGCGATCACGGGCTGTGATCTAAGAACCTGTCGTCGAGCAATCGGCACACAGGCCCCAGTAGATGACTTCGGCCTCGTCGAGAACGAAGCCATCGAGAACGTTGTCGTCGTCCGAGGGCGTCAGGCAGGGAGCGTCACCGACGGCGCAGTCGATGTCGGCGATGATCCCGCAGGATCGGCACACGACGTGGTGGTGGTTGTCGCCGACGCGCGATTCGTAGCGCGCGACCATGCCCAGGGGCTGGATGCGCCGAACCAGACCGACGGTGGTCAGCGCATTGAGCACGTCGTACACGGCTTGACGCGAAACATCGGGCAGGCCAACCCGTACCGCCGAGAAGATCGTCTCGGTGTCGGCGTGCGGATTGGCGTCCACGGCTTCCAGCACGGCAACCCTGGGCCGGGTGACCCGCAGATCGGCCATCCGCAACCTGCCCGCGTAATCGGCCGTCGATGACACGCCACCAATATGACGCCTTAATTGGAACGAGTCAAGAGTTTATTGTGAAGTGGGGCACAACACGAGGCGACGAATGAGGTGGATCACCTGCGGGCTCAGGTCGGTTTCAGGGCGCTGCCCTTGCGCCAGTCGTCCCAGCTGAGCGTCCAGTCGCCGTTCTGGGCCAGCGTCAGCGGTGGCCCGCCGCTGTTGCGGACCTCGACTACGTCGCCCGGTACCGAAAAGTCGAAGAACCATTTCGCGTTGTCGGCGTTGAGGTTCAGGCAGCCATGCGACGTGTCGCGGTGGCCCTGGGCCCATACGGTCGCGTCGAGTTCGTGCAGATATATGCCGTCGCTGCTGATCTTGGTCGCCCAGTTGATGGTTTCGCGGTATCCGAGCCGGGAGTTCTTGGGTAGGCCGAAGGTCGAGGAGTCCATGATGACGGGATTGCCCTTGTCCAGCACCGTGTAGACCCCGGACGGGGTCCACAGCGAGATAGTCTTGCCGCCGACGTTTTCCGTGCCGCCCATTCCCATGCTGGTCGGCATCGTGCGCACCAGGTTTCCGTTGTCGAAGACGCTGACCTGGTGGGTGGCGTCATCGGCGATCGAGACGTGTGCGTCGCCGATCCGAAACGAGACCTTGGTGTCGTCCTGCCCGAACAGGCCGTCGCCCAACGCTATTCCGTAGATCTTCGCCTCCGCGGTGACGGTCGTGCCGGGCGCGTAGTAGTGCTCGGGCCGCCAATGAGCGTTCTGGTCGTCGACCCAGTACCAGGATCCCTCGACTTTCGGGTTTGTGGTCACCGACAGTTGTCGCTCGGCGGCGGCGCGATCCGCGATCTTCTCGTCGAAGTGCGCCACGATCACCGTTCCGACGCCGTAGGTGCCGCCGTCGCGCAGCGCGGCCTCCGACGTGGCGGTGAACGACACCTTGGTCTGATTGGACGGCTTCAGCGTGGAAAACGACGAAACCTGCTTGGCCGCAACACCACTGACGCCACTGCTGGTGACGGTCAGGGTGTAGGTGCGTCCGTAGCCCAGCGGGACCGTCGGCTTCCACACCGTGTTGTCGGGTGTCATGACGCCCTCGATCGGCTTGCCGCTCTCGTTGACCATCTCGACACCGGTCAGGGTTCCGTTCTCGGCTTTGACCGTGACCGGGGCGACCGGGTCGACGTCATGCGAGTCGGGGGCGGGAGTGATCGTTATCTGCGCCGGCCCAGCGGTTTTCGCGGGCGCGCCGCCCTGCCCGCAGTGAGCGCCCAGACAATGTGTGGTCGACACAACGTATATCGCGGCCACCGCGGCGACGATCACGCAGACCGCGAGCAAGAGTCGGCGAGGCCGGCTGACCCGCAGGATCCGGCCGACGAACTGATCGCTGTTCTTGGACATCATGAAGCTGCCGAATCCCTGCTTTCTGGTTCTCGCAGGCCTGAGAATTCTGCCCGGCGAAGTCGATGTTGTAGGTGAGGTATCCCGCGACATGCGGTTTTTAAACCGCCCGGGGTAACCGGGGCCGGCAACCGGCGTGCGCGCGAGATCATGGCGTCATGGCCGATGACGAACTCGACAGCCTCTATGAGGTGGCGCCGAAGGAGTTCACCGCGCAACGCACCAAACTGGCCGCCGCCGCCAAACAGCGCGGCGATACCGCCGCGGCGAAACGGATTTCCGCCGCCAACAAACCGACGACGGCCGCCTGGGTCGTCAACCGGCTGGCGCTGCGGCACGCGGACACCCGGCGGCGACTCGCCGACCTCGGGGAGCGACTGCGCGCCGCGCATGCGGCGATGGATGGCGGACGGATCCGGGACCTGACGGCCGAGCAACGCAAACTCATCGACGAGCTCACCCGCAAGGCGCTCGAGGAGGCCGATCTCAAGCAACCGTCGGCGGCGGTGCGCGAAGACCTCACCAGCACGCTGCAGGCCGCCATCGCCGACCCGCAGATCGGGGACCGCCTGGGCCGGTTGACCCGGCCCGAGCAGTGGTCGGGTTTCGGTGGCTTCGGCGAGGCCGCGCCGGAACCGGCGGGGACTCCGAGCGAACCGGCGAAGCGCCCCGGCGCCCCGGCTCCGAAGCGGTCGGCGGACGCCAAGGCGCAAACCGAACGGCGCGAGAAACTGAGCGCGGCCGTCGACACCGCCGAACGCGTCAAGGCCGAGGCCGATGACGCGTTGTCGCTGCGACAAGCCGAACGAGATGGCGCCCGCCGGCGTCGTGACGATGCGGCGCGGGCGTTGCGGGCGGCCGAACGGGAACTCGACCGCGCCGAAACGGACTACGACGAGGCGCGGCAGGTGAGCCGAGCCGCCGCGGAGTCGGTGAAGGAGGCCAAAGCGCGGTTGAAGCGGGCGTGAGCCCGCCGGGTGCGTTTCCACGGGCCGGGCCGGGGTATCAGCAAAGCCGTGACCTCTTTGTGGATGACAGAACGAAGCGAACAGCCCTGGACCGCAAGCCGGCTTGACCAAGGTTCGGTGTCCGCCGATGTCATCGTGGTGGGCGCCGGCATCACCGGCCTGATGACGGCCGTCCTACTGGCCCGCGCCGGCAAGGACGTGCTGGTGCTGGAGGCGCGCACGGTGGGGGCGTGCGCGACCGGGAACACCACCGCCAAAATCAGCCTGCTGCAAGGCAGTCAGCTCTCCAAGGTGCTACCGCGGCATGGCCGGGACCTCGCGCGCGCGTACGTGGACGGCAACCGCGAAGGCCAGGAGTGGGTGCTGGCGCACTGCGAGGCCAACGGCGTCGCCGTGCAGCGCGAGGACGCTTACACCTACGCCCAGTCGGTGCGGGGCGTCCCGCGGGCGCGTGCCGAACTGACCGCGTGTCAGGCGGTGGGCCTGCCGGCGGTGTGGGACGACGACGCCGACGTCCCGTTCCCGTATCACGGCGGGGTGCGGCTGGCCGACCAGGCGCAGTTCGACCCGATGCCCTTCCTCGACTCGCTGGCCGTCGAGCTGCTCGACCGCGGCGGACGGCTGGTCGAGCACACCCGGGTGCGTCGGGTCTCCTGGCGCGGCAAGCAGGTCCGCGTGCAGGTCAACGACGCCGCCGAGCGGGACGTCGAACTGCAGGCTCGCCAGCTGGTGCTGGCCACCGGCATCCCGATCCTGGATCGCGGCGGTTATTTCGCTCGGGTGAAGCCCAGCCGGTCCTACTGCCTGGCCTTCAAGGTTCCGGGCAACATCACCCGCCCGATGATGATCTCCACCGACTCGCCGACCCGTTCGGTGCGGTACGCCCCGGTCGCGGACGGGGAGCGGCTGATCGTGGGCGGCGCCGGTCATACCGTGGGGCGCGAGAAGAGTCCGTCCCAGGCGCTCGACGAACTGTCGGCGTGGGCACGCAAGCACTACCCGGGCGCCGTGCAGACCCACTTCTGGTCGGCGCAGGACTATACCCCGATCGACCATCTACCCTATGTGGGTCCGATCCTGCCGAACAGCGAAACCATCTTTGTCGCAACGGGTTTCAACAAGTGGGGGATGACCAACGGGGCCGCCGCGGCGCTGGCACTGTCGAGCCGCATCCTGGGCGGGCGGATGGACTGGGCCCGCGCGTTCGCCAGCTGGAGTCCGCACGAGTTGACCGGGTTGACGACCGCCCTGCAGGCCAACCTCGAGGTCGGCTTCAACCTGACGAAGGGCTGGATCACCCCGTCGATACGGACTCACCGCCGCAGCCCCGTCAACGGGGAAGGCGGCGTGGTGAGCGGTCCGCCATGGCATTTGGAGGCGCGCTGCCGCGTCGACGGGACCGAGCATCGCGTCTCACCCGTGTGCACGCACCTCGGCGGGATCGTGAACTGGAACGACGCCGACAAGGCGTGGGAGTGCCCGCTGCACGGGTCGCGGTTCGCGCCCGACGGCACCTTGCTGGAAGGGCCGGCCACCCGCGATCTGACCTCGTAGACCGGCGCCCGACTCAGCCCGTCTTGCGAAAGACGAGCCAGCGCAATTCGATTGGGGAGTCGCCACGCTCGACGTCGAACACGTCGAGGCCGCCGGCCCATCCCTCGAACCATCCCGTGGGCGGCCAGGCGTCCGAAGCCGACCGGGCCTTCTCGTATTCGTACGCGGAGTCGTCGGCGATCGGTTCGAGGGGCAGGCCGGCCGCCGCGGCGGCCACCTCGTCGCGGGTGAAAATCATGCTGTTGCACTGCTGGCTGAATTGCACGGCGACGTCGTCGGGGACATAGCCGTCGCGAGCCAGGAAGGTGTTGAACACCAGCCGGCCGCCTTGCGCCAGGCATTCGGTGGCGAGTTCGAACATGCCGCGCAACTCGCGCGTCGTGCGGAAGTCGGACACCACCTCCGAGAGCACCATGAGCTGATAGCGCTCGCGTACACCCTCCATCGCGGTGAAGACATCGCTTTGAATGACGTTCACGCTCAACGATTCGCCGGCGGCGTCGGCGACGATCACCTCCGCGAACTTGGCGGTCATCTCGACCGCATCGACCGGATGCCCGCGCCGGGCCAGGGCCAGCGCGTTGCGTCCGGTGCCCGCGCCGACGTCCAGCACCCGATAGGCCGAAGGGTCGGCCGCCTCGGCCGCCAGGGCGAGCACGCGTGCATCCGGCTCGGTGCCGAACAACGGCGGCGGGCGGACCTGCACCCACTGGTCGTAATCAGCCTCGACCGTGCGCCAGTCCGCTTGGACCCGAAAATTTACGTCCGTCCCGAACGGAGCCTGATACGAGATCAATACCTCCGAACGGGGGGAGGCCTTGAAGGCCTTCGCCAACTCGACTTCCAGCGCCGCCCGCAGCCGCGCGGAGTTTTCGGGGGTGTACCAGACGCCCAGGGTGGCGCAGACGTTGCCGCACAGCGCGACGTACTCGTCGATCAGGGCCGGCACCGCAGGCACCCTGATGTGGCCCTCGGCCGACAAGCGCCGATACAGCCGCCTGATCATCGCTTCGCGCAGCATCAGCGGGTCGAACGACGCATTCGGCGGATCCTGCACCAGAACCTTCTACACGACCTTCCGGCTTTGCACCACCGCTCGGATGAACCGGCGCTCCGCTACGCCCCGCGGGCGGCGCCTTCGAGGAGGTCGCCCGCCGCCGCCACGCTTTCGGCGGGTTTGCTCAGCCGGGTGGCGACCTCCCTGGCGCGGCTGAGGTAGTGCGCAGAACGCACCGAGCGCAGGTCGGCAACCAACGAGTCCAGGGTGGAGGCCGAGAACGCCCGTCCCACGCCGACTTCCAGCTTGCCGATCGCGTCGGCCCAGATCGGTTGATCGAGCCACAGCCAGAGAATCAGCATGGGCACGCCCGCCCGCAGGGCCGCGGCGGTGGTGCCGGCACCGCCGTGGTGCACGATCGCACGGCAGGCCGGAAACACCGCGCCGTGGTTCACCGTCTCCACGATCTTCACGTGGTCGGCGGCCGGGATATGGGTGAAATCGTTTGGGCCGCTGCAGATCAACGCCCGCTCGCCGATCTGCGCACAGGCCGCGCTGATCACGGCGACGGTCTCGGCGGGGGAGGTGACGGGCGTGCTGCCGAATCCGAAATAGATCGGCGGCGTCCCGTCGGCGATCCAGGACAACACCTCGTCGTCGGCGTCGGTGGGCAGACCGAGGGTCAGCGACCCGACGAAGGGCCGCCGGTATCCCGACCTGGCCCATTGTTTGGCCAGCTCGGGCGCCAGCAGCTCGTCGTAGGTCTGGATCTCCACCGGCGATTGCGCCGACGGGGTGCCGGGCAGTCCGAGCGCCCGCCGCTGCGCGCCCTCGGCCGCGCTGGTGACGTCCGACTGCAGCCGGCCCAGTTCCAACGTCTCGGCGGGAAAGAAGTGCAGCGCCGCCAGTGGGATGCCGACATGTTCGGCGACGTTGGCGGCGAGCCGCTGTTCGTTCATCCCGGCCACCAGCAGGTCGGCACCGGCCGCCAACGAGGCCAGCGTCTCGCTCTTGCCGGTCCACACGGTGGTGACCCGCTCGATGACTTGCGGCAACGCGCTCATCGGGTTCTGCACGTTGCGGACGAAGGTGGTGGCCATGTTGATCTGCTCGCGGCTGTCGGGCCCGTAGGCGACCGCAGCAAGCCCCACCGACTCGGCCACGTCGAGCTTGTCGGGCGGGACCGCGATCACGACGTCGTGTCCTCGCCCACGCAGCTCGCGGGCGACGGCAACGCAGGGCTCGACGTCGCCGCGGCTGCCGTAGCCGGCCAGCACAATTTTCATCAACAGACCTCACTCGCGGGGATGGGATCAAATCCAAGCAGAAGGGAGGGCCGCCCGACTTGCTGGGCGCGCGCCTACCCCGCTGACCACGGATTTGTCGACGGGCAGGCTGCGGGCAACTGCGCGGGAGCGGCGAGCGCGGCCCGGGCAGATGCCGTTGAGAGCCCGCTGAGAGTGATTTGCGCAATACGAGCAGAACCCTTGTGAGTTTCCGCCGTCATGTGCAGGTAACCTATCGTTAACCCACGGCAACAGTTTCGCTGTAATCGTTGACGTGGGGGCACCTGCAACGCGTAAGACCGGTCCGCTAGCGCTGGGGACGGTCTTATTCGGCCGTCTTCGTTCGCGGCACTGGCAGCACCGGAGGGAATGCGATTTGTTTGCTGCTCGGCTGGTTATCCCCATACGACGCGCATCGAGGTCGTCGAGGCCCTCGCGGTCAGTGAAGGCAATCGGAGGAGAACGACATGGACTTCGCGGTACTACCGCCGGAGGTTAACTCCGCGCGGATGTACGCCGGTCCGGGGTCGGGACCGATGCTGGCCGCCGCGATGGCCTGGGACGAACTGGCCGCCGCGCTGCAATCGACCGCGACCTCATACGAGGCCGAGATCACGGCTTTGACCTCCGGCCCGTGGGTGGGCCCGTCGGCGGCGTCCATGGTCGCCGCGATCACCCCCTACCTGGACTGGATGCGGGCTACCGGCGCCCAGGCCGAAGAGGCCGCCAACCAGGCCAGAACCGCGGCGTTCGCCTACGAGACGGCGTTCGCCGAGACGGTGCCGCCCCCGGTGGTCACGGCCAACCGCACCCTGCTGGCAACGCTCGTCGCCACCAACGTTCTCGGGCAGAACACGCCCGCGATCGCCACGACCGAGGCGGAATACGCCGAGATGTGGGCGCGCGACACCGGGGCCATGTTCGGCTACGCGGGTTCTACCGCCGCGGCGACGCGGCTGACCCCGTTCACCCCACCCGACCAGACGACCAACTCCGACGTCGCGCAATCCGAGGCGGTAGCCCAGGCCACCGGCACCGCGGCCGGTAGCACGCGTAATGCCGTGGCCCAGCAGTCGTTCTCCGCGGTGCCCAACCTGCTGAGCAGCGCCGCGTTCGGCCCGGCCGCCGTCGACCCGACGTCGGCGACCGACCTGCTGAACCTCGAGGCCGACCTCATCACGGTTTTCCTTGACGCGCCGGCCGCCGTCGCCGGCCTCGGCGTCGACTCGCCCTCGGCCGCGATCGCGCTTCCCTTCGACATCGCCGGCGCGCTCACCGGTTTCCACACCGACGACATCGTGAGTGGTTGGGCCGGGGTGCAGTCCTGGCCGGGCACGGGCGCCGTGCCGCCGTCGCCGTTTCCGGTCATCACGAACCCGGCGGGGGGCTTCGGAACGTTGGCGTCGGCGGGCCTGGGCCAGGCGAACACGGTCGGCGGCCTCTCGGTGCCGCCGGGCTGGACAGCGGCCGCCCCGGCAATTCGCCCGGCCGCCCTGGTGCTTCCGACCACCACCGCCGGTGCCGCCGCGGAGGCGGCCGCCGCGGCCGCGCCCAGCGGCGCCGGGAGCCTGTTCGGCGAGATGGCCGTGGCGAGCATGGCCGGGCGCGCAATGGCCGGCACCGGCGGTGCGCTGGGTCGCGAGCGGGCCCGGACCGCCGACGCCGGCAAGGCCAAGCGCGAGCCGAAGAAGGACCCGGCGAACGAGCCGGCCGCGCCGCAGGTTGTGGCCGGGGGTCCCATCACCAGCATCGCCGCCGAGTTGCGCGAACTCGCGTCGCTGCGTGACGCGGGGATTTTGACGCAGCAGGAATTCGAAGAGCAGAAAAAGCGCCTGCTGCCGAGCTGATCCGGGCACAACGGTTCACCGGTCAATCAGCCATGGCGGCGCGGTACGGGTGTTACCGTTTGCTGGCCATCCGACCGTCGACGGGATTCTCCTAGCCCTCATGTTCACCTTCCGGCTCGCCCGAGTGGCGGTGGCGGGCGCGTGCATCGCCCTGACCGGTGCGCCGCTGGTGGCGTGCGGCTCCGCCCCGCCGGCGTCCACGGCCGTTACCACCTCAGTGACGAAAGTCGTTGCGGCACAGAGCAGTACACCTCTCGCCCGTTCGGGCGGCCCTGCGCCGACGACGGCATCCGGCGTGTACGGCGACCCCGCCGCCGCGGCGAAGCACTGGGTGGCGCAGTCGCTCGAGGACAACTGCGGCCTCGTCTCGGTCGCCGACGTCGTGGGTGAACTCACCGGCAACGCGCCGACCGAGCGGCAGATGCTGGACCTGGCGGAGTCGACACCGTCGGGGGCCAATCCGGGGCCTATCTACGCGCCGCGCAACGACCCGAGCCACTCCGGACCGGACAGCGGCGTCTCGATGGCCGACTTGGTCATCCTGCTCGACCACTTCGGTATCAAAGCGGAGATGACCGCGGAGTCCGACCGGGATCGCAACGGCCTGCCCCTGCTCGAGCAATATCTGGCGCAGGACCGCAAGATCATCGCGTTCGTCAACTCCTCGGTGATCTTGAACGCCGACGACCAGCGCACCAAGGCCGACCACTTCCTGGTCGTCACCGGCATCGACACGGGCAGAGATATCGTTCATCTCAACGACCCCGGCATCGACCACGCCGACGAACAGGTCAGCGTCACCGCGTTCATGGCCGCCTGGCAGACCAGTGATCAGTCGATCGTCGTCACGGCGTCCCGCGGCTGATCACTGGTAACGCCAGGCGGTTTCGGGCACAGTGTGCAGTACTACCGAGCGAGGTACCTCATGGAGAAGTCGTCCGTCCCCAACGCTTCCGGGGCGGTGCCGATGCGGGTGCAGGCATTGCTTCGGTATCCGGTCAAGTCGATGCTGGGCGAGACCCTCGATTGCCTGCCGGTCGACGAGCGTGGCGCCGACGGCGACCGGCGATTGGCACTGCTCGACGGCGAAACGGGGCACGTGGCCAGCGCCAAGAATCCCCGGCTATGGCGCGATCTCCTGACGTGCACCGCGCATGCGGACGCCCGGGGAGTGCGCATCAGGCTGCCCGATGGGACCGACGTGGCCGCCGACGATCCCGGCGTCGACGAGCTGATCTCCCGCTTGACCGGACGGCGGGTGCGGCTGATCGCCCAGCGCCCCGACGGTGCGACACTGGTGCGCCCCGATCCGGAGCAACTGCTCGAACTCGGTCTGGACGCCGAGGTCGGTGGCCGCATTCTGCGGATCGCCGCCACCACCCCGGGTGAATCGTTCACCGACGAGGCCCCGTTGCATGCGATCACGACGGCCACCCTTGAGCACATCGGTGTGGAGGCGCTGCGCTACCGCCCGAATGTGGTGATCGCGACACCGCCCGACTATCCGCCATACGCCGAAAACGAGTGGGTTGGCGGCGAAATGGCCGTGGGTGAGACGCGGTTGCGCGTCCTGACGGCCACGTCACGCTGCGTGGTGCCCACGCTCGAGCACGGCCCGTTACCCCGGGCTCCGCAGGCGCTTCGGATCCCCGCCGCCGATAACCGTTTGGACACAGGCGGTCACGGCAAACAGGCGTGCGCGGGCGTTTACCTCGCCGTGGTGACCAACGGCGTCATCCGCGTCGGTGACGCCGTCACTGTCGCGCCATAGACCGGCCGTCCGGATCGGCTCACCGCCTTCGTGGCGTCAGCCACCGAGATTGCGCACCGCCGTGTCGAGTTCTTCGGCCTGTTCGACCAACTCGCGGTCGGACAGCTCTGCGTGCCCGACTCGCTGCACCAGTTCCTCGCGCGTCGCGACCTGCAGGGCGCCCCGGTACTCGTCGGAGTTCAGATCCGCCGGCGCGACGACCGCGGCACGCCCCTCGACCACCACCAGCGCTGTGTCCGCGTCCTTGCTGGCGAGCAATCGCCGGACGTCGTCGGCACCGATGGTCATGAGCCACCCCGCCCGGTTCGTTGTTGCAGCTCGTCGATCAAGCGGGAGGCCTGGGCCTTGGTGAGATTCTCGGGGACCTGTTCGCCCGCTTCTTGCGCCAGCGTGTTCAAGTAGCTGCGCTGCGGGCCGGTCATGGGCTCGTCGCCGGTCACCCACTGCGACTGGTCCTTCTCCGGATTCTCCTGTGGCGCCTGCGCGGCATCGTCGGACATGCATTTGGCTATGCCCGCTACCCGGCCAACGTAATCAGGAGCCGGCGCGAAAGGTTTCGGCATGCTAGCCCGCCGCCCCGGTCATCTTCATCACCAGCAACACCGCCACCGCGATGAACACGAGGACGAAGACGCCGACGGCGACCACGGTCAGCACGAGACTGGGAGTGAATCGTCGGGTGTTCGGCGGCTGCGGCGCAGACACCCCCGAGGTCTGGGGCGCGGCCGGGGGGGTGGCGCCCGGTGCGGTGCCTCCTCCGGGCTCGAGGCCGGGGATCTGCGTCGGGTCAGGATCGGGAGGTTGCGCGGTCATGATCGGCTGCGGCCCTTTCGTCGCGGGCGGCGCTGGGGACATTCGGTCGCATCGCCACCCGAATGCAGTTGTCCTTCTTGTTCTTGAACAGCTCGTAGGCCCGCACCCCGTCCTCCAGCGACACGTCGTGGGTGATCAGCTTGGCGGGGTCGAGGTCGCCCTGCTCGACGTAATCGAACAGCCGGGTTATATAGCGTTGTCCGTGTTGTTGAGCGGTTTTCAGGGTGAGGCCCTTATTGGTCAACACCCCAGTCGGGAACTTGTCGGTCAAGCCGTATACCCCGAGCACGGACACCACTCCACCTTTGCGGCAGGCCAGGATCGCCTGGCGAAGCGCGGAAGCGCGGTCGGTCTCCATGCGCAGCAGTTGCTTGGCCCGGTCGTAGAGCTGCTGCACCCCGGTGCCGTGGCCCTCCATGCCGACGGCGTCGATGCAGCCATCGGGTCCGCGGCCGCCGGTCATCTCCCTGAGCGTCTCGTGCACACTGTCGACCGCCTTGTAGTCGATGGTCTCCAGCCCGAACTCGTTGCGCGCCAGGGCCAACCGCTCCGGGATGCGGTCGATGACGATGGCCCGCTCGGCGCCCAACAGCAGGGCGCTCCTGGCGGCCATCAGGCCGACGCCGCCGGCACCCCAGACCGCGACGGTGTCGCCACCGGCGATGTCGCAGAAGTCGGCGCCCATGAAGCCGGTGGGCACCGCGTCGGATAAGAACAGCGCCTGCTCGTCGGTGATATCACCGGGAATCGCAAAGCAATTCGCGTCGGCGAAAGGCACCCGGACGTATTGGGCGTGCGAACCCGCGTAGCCACCGAACGGGTGCGTGTATCCGTAGATACCGCCGGACGGGTATCCCAACAACGGCTGTTGCAGTTCGGCATTGGGATTCGTTGTATCGCAACACGAATACATTTCATGATCGCAATACCAGCACTGGTTGCATGCGATGAAGGACGGCACCACGACGCGGTCGCCGACTTTGGTGTCGCGCACCTGCGGACCCGTCTCCGCCACCACCCCCATGAATTCATGGCCGAACACGTCGCCGGCCCGCATGCCCGGCAGATAGCCGTCGATGAAGTGCAAGTCCGACCCGCAGGTCGTGGTGAGCCGGACTTCGACGATCACGTCGTGCGGGTTCAGGATTTTCGGGTCATCGACCGTTTCCACGGACAGGTCATTGACGCCGTTCCAGCACAGTGCACGCATGTTGAGCCTTTCGCTTACCGCGCGGATTTCCGCGCGCTGGGGTTGGACCGGATGGTCGGCACCTCGCCCGTCTGCATCAACGCGCGCAGCCGGTACAGGATCTTGAAAGCCGCGGCGCCGGACAACAGCGCGGGCGCCGGGGCCTTGATCCGCAGCGTCACCTCGGTGCCGAGCTCGTGTGGGGCGGGCCGATACCGGACGGCGATCTCGTTGCCCTGGCCGACGAAGCGCACTGCGCCGGGCTCGGCTACCCGCGTGGACTTCCACTCAACGGGCGGTTCTGCCGACATCTTCCAGCGATAGCGATCCCGTTCGTCGACGTCGATCTCCGCGATGTCACCGAGCACCACCGACAACTGGTCGGGGTCGCGCCAGAACTGCTCGATGCGCTCGACGGGGCACGCGATGGTGACCGTTTGCGCCCTGCCCTGCCGGGACGGCAGGTCGATCACCTTGTTCACGGCGCCCAGTACTTGCTTCTTGGCGGACTCTAGATAGCTCACCGCGTGCTCCCTCCGTCGGGGCATGGCGGTACCCGCCCACGGGCCACCCAAACCGAGCGCGCTGCAGCGAGTTGGCCGAACCGATCGGCGCACGCGACGGTGTCAGTCCGCGCCGGCCCCCGCACGGTGCGCGTCGATTAGCGGAAAGCCCTGCCCGACAACAGGTTCGGGCACGCTTGTCGCGCTGGCGGCCTTAACTCTGCGAGTTCTGGGTGGGGCTCTGCGCGGACTCCCACTTGGCCTCGAGCGATCTCGTCACCCTGGTGCCGGCGGGCAGCTCGAGCTGAAATGTTTCACCGCCATCGGCCTCGAACGTGACGAGAAATCCCGCGTCGCTGGAATCCTTGAAAACGACCTTGTAGGGCTGTTCACCCGAACCGCGGTCCACGGCGATGATGTCGCCAGGGGTGACGTCGTCGATCAGGTCGTTTCCGGAGACTTTGGACATAGGGTCGACGTTAGCCGAAGAGACGCGGCCGCTGCCCGGGCCGGCCGGGTCAGTGACCGACCTCACCTAGGGTTGCAGGAAGGTCTTGAATGGCGCGACGCTCGTCCATGGCGCGGTAGGCCTCGGCGACCCGCTCAAGGGCCCAGCTACCCGCAATCGCCGCTGCCAACCGCGCCTCAGCGCCATTTGATGCCGCATCCGATCGACGGACGCTGCTCGGGGCTCACCGGTCGCCCGGCCAGCACCGCGTCGACGGCGGCACGGACGTCCGCGGCGGTGACCGGCCGGCCGTTGCCGGGTCGCGAATCGTCGAGCTGGCCGCGATAGACCAGCCGGCGGTCGCCGTCGAAAACGAACGTGTCGGGCGTGCAGGCGGCCGAGAAGGCGCGGGCGACGTCTTGGGTTTCGTCGTACAGGTAGGGGAAGGTCCAGCCGTGGTGGCGGGCCTCCGCGACCATCTGCTCGGGGCCGTCCTGCGGGTAGGTGGCCACGTCATTGCTCGAAATGCCCACCATTGCAACGCCCTGCTCGGCGAGGTCACGCCCCAGCGCGGCAAGCCCGTCGGCGACGTGCTTCACATACGGGCAGTGGTTGCAGATGAAGGTGACGACCAGGGCCGGCCCCGACAGGTCGTCGCGGCGCAGCGTGCGGCCGGTGGCCGGCTCGGGCAGCGTGAAATCCGGCGCGACAGTGCCCAGGGCGAGCATGGTGGACTCGACGGCCATGCGGGCCAGGGTATCGCCCTTTTGTTGGGATCACGCACGACACCGGGCGATCCACACGAAACATCCAATGGCGCTTGGCAATTCATCACCAATACCCGCGCTCGGGCCGCTTGATTGCGCATGACCCCGGACACGCCGATGTTTGAGCGGCCCCGTCCGTGGAATCACACACCGTGGCACGAACGAACGTTCTTGGCCAACCCTCAAGGAGTATTTCGATGAGTGAGCACAACAAGGCCGACGAAGCGCGCAGGGGCCTGATCGACTCGGTCAAAGGCAAGGCAAAAGAGGTCGTCGGCGCTGTTACGGGCAACGAATCGCTGACCGCCGAGGGCCAACTCGAGCAGACCCAGGCGCATGAGCGCAAGGAAGCGAACGCGGCGGAGGCCGTGGCAGAAGCCCAGGTCAAGCAGGCGCAGGAGGACGCGGCCGAGGCCAGGGTCGAAGGCGCCCAGCAACGCCTGGCGGCGAACGCCCAGGCCGTCGCCGCCGAGAACTCGATCGAGGCCCAGGAGGCCGCGCAGAAGCGCGCGGCCGACCGCGCGGCCCTTCAGCAGGCCACCGCCGCGAAGACCCAGGCCGAGGTGGACGCGCAGCGCGAGATCCAGCAAGCCAAGGCCGAAGAGCGCGCGGAAATCCGCGAAGCGTCCGAGGACATCGTCGACGCCGTCGCCGAGCATCAGACCTCGGTTCAGGTGGCCCGCAACGACGAGTCGGAAGCCGACCGTCTGCGACGCCATGCCCAGAACGTGACCGACGAAGCCGACCTGCCCTGACGGCGGGCCTTACCCAGGAGAAGTTGATGAAAATTTCCGAAGTCCCGTTGGCAGTTCTGCGGTTTCATTACCAGCTCGCCCGGTTCCCGCTGCAGTTGATCGAGGATCGGGTGGTCAACCGCATCCCGACGGAAGCTCCCGCGCGACTGCTCTACGAGCGCTCGCTGGGCATGCTCGACACCACGGTGGGCAACGCGCTCGGTGATCCGGCGATCGTCGAACGGGGGACCGCCTTGGTCGATCGCAGCGACGCGCTGGGCCGTGCGGCTCAATTGGATGCCAGGGCCGCCGCCCGGAAGGAACAGGCCGACGCCAAGCTCAAGGGCGTCCGCGACGAGGCGATCCGCGAGCGCGAGGAGGCGCAGCAGGCCACCAAGCAGGAGGTCAAAGAGGCACGCGTCAACGCCGAGCAGCGCAAGCGTGCGGCGGCGCAGTCGGCGCAGCAGCAGAGCGCCGCGGCCAAGCAGCGCGCCGACGAGGCGGCCGCCAAGCGCAAGCAGGGGGTCGAGTCAGCCAAGCGCCAGGTGGAAAGCCGGACTCAGGCCGCCGAGAAGGCCGCGGTCAAGGCCTCGGCCGCCAAGGTCGACGAAGCCGAGGACAAGCTCGGCGAGGCGGCCGCCACGCGCGCCGAGGCGGATCGGGTGGCCGAGTTGGCGGCCGTCGAGAAGCGGCAACGGCAAGAGGAGCGGGCGAAGGACTGAGGCCGCCTCTAGGTTCGCGGCGAGCCCTGGTTGATCCGGTCGGCCGCAAACGTGGCGGCCTGGGCCGTCATCCCGGCGTCGATGTAGGAAACGTGGGCCATGATGTTGCCGCCGCCGGAGCAGATCGGGTCGTCGGGCGCACACAAGCTGGTGACCTTGCCGCTATAGGCAGGATTGATTGTCGGTAGCGGCTGACCGCCCCATAGCATGCTGGAGAACTGGCTGGTGGGCTCGCCGAAGAGGGCGACGGCGGCGACGTGGTTTGCCGCCGCGGGTGGCAGCGCGTTGGTGGCCAGGTCGATCACCGTCGAGCCCTGGGAGTAGCCGCCCAGCACGATGCGCGAGTTCGGGCAGCCGGCGATGACGTCCTGGATGTGTGTGCTTGCGTCGGTGGCGCCCGCGTTGGCGCTGTTGTGATAGTCGTCGTTGGCGGGGTAGTTGACCGCGTAGACGTCGACGGACTTACCGCCGAGCTGCGAGGTGAGCGAGTCGACGAAGGCCTGTCCGATGTTGCCGAGGCCGGGCTCCTGATGGGTGCCCCGGGCGAAAACCACCGAGACGTCGGAGCAGGGATCGGCGGCGGCTGTGGGGCCGCCGATGGGTGCACTCAGCAGCGCCCACATCATCAGAACCGGGATACCAACCAAGCGAGCAAGTCCGCGTGCACTCATGCCGAAATCCTGTCATATCGGCGGTTCCGGCGGTTCCGGCGGTTGGCGCTGAGCCGGCCGGACGCCGGTGGGAAGACGAAAGACGTTGCGCCCCAGTGCTAATTGCTAGGTCCCGGTGGTGCGGATGCGGATGGGTCCGGCCCAGTCGCCGTCGGGGTCGACGGCGTTGCCGCGCTGGGTGATCTCCACGTCACCCGATCTGGCGAGGCGCCGGGCGGCCAGGCGGGCGTCGTCCATCAACGCGCGCCAGTCGTCGCCGCCCACCGCGCGGGCGGCGTCCGACGGGCAGATGCTGCTGCGTGGCCCGCGATGCTCGGCCAACGCGCGGATCGACGCCTCCAGCCGCTGCCCGATCGGTCCGTCGCCGAGGGCGGTCTCGGCGTGGTCGGCGCCACGGCCGCCATCGCTGAGCACGCGAACCAGTTCGTCACGCAATCGCTGACCCATCCCACCAGTCAAGGCCACGGCGTCACCGGTTCGCCAGCGCCCGATGGAACCGCGCCCGGCGGGCGGGCGTTGGATAAACATGCCGCCCACGCTCGCCGAAGACACGAATGCGCACCGGGCGCCGGTCGACCTCACGGACCGCCTTCTCGACATCAAGCGGATCTACCACGAGCCCGACATCGACCGGTTCCCCCGCGCGCGCCAGGTGCTGGACCGATTTCCCGACGCCGAGCGCATCCAGGTCGCCTCGCACCAGGCGATTCCAGGCCTGTATGGCAACGAGGGCAACGTCGAGGACTGGGTCCGCATCAAACGAGAAGTGCTCGTCCTGGGCGAGAAGAAGAGCCTGTCGGCGCGCCGCAACGAGCGGTCCAGCGATTGGATCGCGCCCTCGACGGCCAATGGGTGCGCGATGGCGTGCTCGTATTGCTACGTCCCGCGCCGCAAGGGCTTCGCCAACCCGATCACCGTGTTTGCGAACATCGAGAAGATCACCGGTTACCTGGAACGCCACGCCGCCCGTCAGGGCGTCAAACCCGAGCCCAATCAATGCGATCCCG
The DNA here is from genome assembly GCF_001673415.1 of Mycobacterium sp. 1165196.3. Taxonomy (NCBI): domain Bacteria; kingdom Bacillati; phylum Actinomycetota; class Actinomycetes; order Mycobacteriales; family Mycobacteriaceae; genus Mycobacterium; species Mycobacterium sp. 1165196.3. The sequence goes on from NZ_LZLU01000195.1 coordinate 89,666, forward strand.
TCGACTGGGTCTACGACATCGGGGAGAACAGTGACTGCTCGGCCGATGCGATGGTGTCCGACAACGTGGCCGACCTGATCGAGCTGTTCGCCCGCATTCCCAATGCCAAGGCCAGCTTCGCGACCAAGCTCGTCAACCGCGACCTGCTGAACCGTGACCCCAGGGGCGGCACCCGCGTGCGGTTCAGCCTGATGCCGGCGCAGGCATCGCGCCTGGTCGACATCCGCACCTCGAAGATCGCCGACCGCATCGCGGCCATCGACGACTTCGTCGAGGCGGGCTACGAGGTGCATCTGAATCTCAGCCCGGTCATCGTCTACGACGGCTGGCGCGACGACTGGGCCGAGCTGCTGCAACAGGTCGCCGACAACACCAGCGAGCGCACCAAGCGCCAGCTGGCGGCCGAGGTCATCTTCCTGACGCACAACCAGGAGCTGCACGACGTCAACCTCGGCTGGCATCCCAAGGGGGAGGAGCTGCTGTGGCGGCCGGACCTGCAACAACTCAAGCGCAGCCAGAGCGGGCAGTGGAACGTCCGCTACAAGAGCCCGTGGAAGGGACGCTGGGTGCAGGACCTGACCGACCTGCTCGCGGTCACGCTGCCCGCGTGCCGAGTGCGGTACGCCTTCTGAGCGTCAACGCCCACGCCACTGCGGTTTGCGCTTCTCGGCCCAGGCCCGCAATCCCTCGGCGACGTCTTCGGTCGCACCGGCCACCTTGCGCATGGTCTCGCCGAAGCGCACCGATTCGATCCAGCCCATGTCCGCGGTCCGCCACGCCACTTCCTTGGTCGCCCGCTGGGCCAGCGGTGCGGCCTCGGTGAGCGTGCGGGCCCACGCCTGGGCTTCGGCCTGCAGCTGGTCGGGCTCGACCAGCTTCCACACCAGACCGACCTCCTTGGCCCGCTCGGCGCTCATGGGTTTTCCGGTCAACAGCAACTCCATCGCGTTGGCCCAGCCCACCCGTTGCGGGAGCCGGATGGCCCCGACGATGGTGGGCACCCCGATCGACACCTCGGGAAAGCAGAACGTGGCCTCGGTGCTGGCGATGACGAAGTCGCAGAACAACACCCCGGTCACCCCGTAGCCGATGCAGGGACCGTGCACGGCGGCGATGGTCGGCTTGAACAGTTCCATGCCGGATTCGAAGGAGTTGATGGTCGGCTTCTCCCAGAAGGTGCCACCGAAGGTCCCGACCGAGCCTTCCCCGTCCTTGAGGTCGCCGCCGGCGCAGAAGACGCCGCCGTTGGCCGTCAGGATCCCGACCCAGGCGTCCAGGTCGTCGCGGAAGCGATCCCAGGCGGCGTTGAGGTCCTGGCGGAGCGCGCCGTTGATGGCGTTGCGGGCCTCCGGGCGGTTCAGGGTGATGGTGGCAATGTGGTCGTGCAGCTCATAGGTGACCAGACTCATCACTGCAGACTATTGCGCCACGCCAACGCCCTCGCCACACACCGGGAAACAAGCTCGCGTCATGGCGTGCGCGGGCGGCGAAAGTCATGGAACGCGCCAAGGCGCCCAACGGTTTTCGCGGGCAACCGCTTGATGTCGTCGAAATGAACATGCACCCGCTCGAAGGCTTTGACCCGTTCGGCTTTGACCTTCTTGGTGTAGGTCCGCCGATCCGCCATCGTCAGATCCGCGTCGTCGGTGAATGCGCCGAGCAGGGCGCGCGGGTACAGCCGCTCCACCAGGACGACGTTGATCTCGGCGCACATCACCAGCGCCACCGAGGTCAGGAACAGAAACGCCAACGCCCCCAACACCAGTGCGAACACGCTATTGGTGGCGCTGGCCCTCTTCACGGTGTGCGCCACGTAGCCGGCGCCGAACCACTGCAGCATCTGCCAAATGAACGCCGCGGCAACCGCTCCGGGCAACACCTGCCGGTAGGTCAGTGCGCGTGCGGTCGTCACGCGAAAGGCCACCAGGCAGATCATCGCGTTGATCGCCACGGCGGCCAGTGCGAGGCCGATCTTGCTGAAGACGCCGAGCGCGCTGGTGGCGTGGCCCGCCGCGGCCAACACCGTGGCCGCGATGGCGGCCGAGCCGAGCACCAACAGCAACAGCAGGCTACGCAGCCGGGACCGAATCGGGTTGGGGCGCTTGTGCTTCGGCACCGCCCACACCGTGTCCATCGCGTTTTGCAGCGCCTGTCCCACGCCCAGGCCGCCGTAGAGCGCGCCGAGCAACCCGACGGCCACGCCCACCGCTCCGCCGCTGAGCCCCTGGGGGTGGTGCAGCTGGTCGCCGAGTACCGGGAACTGGCTCAGGGTGCTGTGCAGCACCTGCGCCTGCAGATCGGGTCTGCCGGCCAGCACCACCCCGAGGCCGGTGGTCAACAGCAGCAGCAGCGGAAACAGCGACACCAGCCCGTAATAGGTGATCAGGGCGGCGAGGTAACCGCCCTGATCGTCGTTGTACTTGTAGACGACACCGACGATCACGCCGACGACTCGATTACGTCGCTGCAGCCTGTCCAGCCAACCGACCATCGCCGATCACTTCCCCCGCAAGCCGGCATCCAAATTCGATGCACACCTGATACCCGGATTCAGCCGCCGTCAACCTCGCGACGGCCGCAGATCGGGGCCGCGTCTCTCACGCTTGACGTTGTACAGCTCCGCGTCGGCAGCCGCGTACATCGAGGTGATGTCCGCGCCCTCACCGCTGCGGGTTGCGGTGCCGACGCTGGTGCCTGGCGTGTGTTCGTGGACGCAAGCAATGAACCTCTCCGCTTCGGCACCCGTTGGACGACGGTCGGCGATGCACACCGCGAACTCATCGCCGCCAAACCTGGCCAGAACGGCATTGGCGGGCGCGACTTGTCGCCAAAAAGCCGCGCAGCTGATCAGATGCTGGTCGCCGGCTACGTGGCCCTGGGTGTCGTTGAGGCTTTTGAAGTTGTCGATGTCCATCGCGATCACGGTGACAGTGGTTGCGGCAGAACGAGATCGCGCCAACAGGTCCGCGGTGGCGATCTCCCACCCTGCGCGGTTGAGCAGGCCCGTGAGGGGATCGGTGCACGCCGCTGCGACGAGGGCGCGCGTCAGCAACCCGAATGATTCAGCCGCGCCGATGATCGCGACCACGAAAATGACGTAGTCGATCCACAACTTCGGCGTGGGCGCGACCGCGAGTGCCGCAACCGACAGCCCGGTCAGCACAGCCACCAGGGTCCCTCCGCGGCGTGGCGAGTAAAACGCGCGCAGGTACATCGCCAGGAACATCGGTCCGATCAGGCAGACGAACTCGGCAACGATCGCGCGGTGGAACGCCATCACGATGGGTGTGGCCACGATCGCCGCTACCGTCGCGGGCGCTGGTTTGTCGGGCCGGGCGGCCAGTAAGGCTAGCGCACCCACACCGAGCCCGACCGCAACGATTCCGCCTGTCGGATTGGACAGGGTGAGCCCCGAACGGATCGGGAACAAGGTGAACACCACCCCGTAGGCGTACAGGAATGTGGTGGCTCCCAAGAAGATTCGCAGCATCCGCGCCTGTTGTGTGCGGTAGAAGACCGTCCCCGCATCGGCGCGCAGGCGCAATCGATATCGGCGCGTATCCCGACCGCCGTACGGGCCACCGAAACTGTGACGCATTCCGTTAAGTCTCCTCGTCACCCCCGTGCTGGCGACGTGCGGCGAATTGCTGCATCGCCATTCTGACACCACGTCGACCTCTGCAGCGTCGCCGACACCTCGTGGCCGGCGCCGCCGGATGACGCCTATCGTGGCAGCAGTGGCCGAACCGTCTGTCGCGCAGTTGCGCACACAGCTCGACGGTGTGACGCTGCGCGACGCGGCCCGCTTCGGCCGGCGCCTGAAGAATTTGCGCGGGGCCCCGGCCGAGAAGCTGCGGCGGCTCGCCGACCAGATCGCGGCCGCGCAGGCGGTCGTCGCCGCGCGCCACGCCGCGGTCCCCGCGATCGCCTACCCCGACCTGCCGGTCAGCGAGCGGCGGCAGGAGATCGCCGAGGCGATCCGGGCGAATCAGGTGGTGGTGATCGCGGGCGAGACCGGGTCGGGGAAGACCACCCAGCTGCCCAAGATCTGCCTCGAGGCCGGCCGCGGTGTCCGCGGAACCATCGGGCACACCCAGCCGCGCCGGCTGGCCGCCCGCACCGTCGCACAACGCATCGCTGACGAGCTGGGCAGCCCGCTCGGCGACGTCGTCGGCTACACGGTGCGGTTCACCGACCAGGTCAGCGACCGCACGCTGATCAAGCTGATGACCGACGGGATCCTGCTGGCCGAGATCCAGCGCGACCGCCGCCTGCTGCGCTACGACACCCTGATCCTCGACGAGGCCCACGAGCGCAGCCTCAACATCGATTTCCTGCTCGGTTACCTGCGCGAGTTGCTGCCGCACCGGCCCGACCTGAAGGTGATCGTCACCTCGGCGACCATCGAGCCGCAGCGTTTCGCCGCCCACTTCGGTGGAGCCGAACCTGGGCCCAGCGGCGGAGCCGAGCACGGGCTCAGCACCACCGCGCCCATCATCGAAGTGTCGGGACGCACGTATCCGGTGCAGATCCGCTACCGGCCGCTGGAGGTTGCCGTACCGGTCGACACGCAGGATGATCCCGACGACCCCGACCACGAGATCGTGCGCACCGAGACCCGCGACGAGGTCGAGGCGATCGTCGACGCCATCGCCGAGCTCGAGGCCGAGCCGCCGGGGGACATCCTGGTCTTTCTGTCGGGTGAGCGCGAAATCCGAGACACCGCAGAGGCTTTGGGCGGCGTCCTCAAACACACCGAGGTGCTTCCGTTGTACGCCCGGCTGCCCACCGCCGAGCAGCAGAAGGTGTTCGCGCCCCACACCGGGCGCCGCGTCGTGCTGGCGACCAACGTCGCCGAGACGTCGTTGACCGTGCCCGGGATCCGCTATGTGATCGACCCGGGCAACGCCCGCATCTCCCGTTACAGCCGGCGCCTGAAGGTGCAGCGGCTGCCGATCGAGCCCGTCTCGCAGGCGTCCGCCGCGCAGCGGGCCGGCCGGTGCGGCCGGGTGGCGCCCGGCGTGTGCATCCGGCTGTACTCCGAACAGGACTTCGCGACCAGGCCGCGCTACACCGATCCCGAGATACTGCGGACCAACCTGGCGGCCGTGCTGTTGCAGATGGCGGCGCTGCAGCTCGGCGACATCGACGAGTTTCCCTTCCTCGATCCGCCAGACCGGCGCAGCGTGCGCGACGGTGTGCAGCTGCTGGCCGAACTGGGCGCGTTCGACCAGCACGGCGCGATCACTGACCTCGGCCGCCGCCTCGCGCGGTTGCCCGTCGACCCGCGGCTGGGCCGGATGATCCTGCAGGCACAGACCGAGGGATGTGTGCGCGAAATGCTGGTGCTGGCCGCTGCGTTGACGATTCCCGACCCGCGGGAGCGGCCCAGCGACCGCGAGGAGGCGGCCCGTCAAAAGCATGCCCGCTTCGCCGACGAGCACTCCGACTTCATGTCCTATCTCAACCTTTGGCGCTATCTGCGCGAGCAGCGGAAGTCGTTATCCGGCAACGCGTTTCGGCGGATGTGCCGTTCGGACTTTCTGCACTACCTGCGCATCCGCGAGTGGCAGGACCTGGTCGGGCAGCTGCGCAGCATCGCCCGCGACCTGGGAATCGTGGAGGACGCCGCGTCCGACGAGCCGGCCGATCCGGCCCGGGTGCACGCGGCGCTGCTCGCCGGGCTGCTGTCGCATGTGGGTATGCGCCGCGAAGACACCCGCGAGTATCTGGGCGCGCGCAACTCGCATTTCGTGCTGGCGCCCGGCTCGGCGCTCACCAAGCGGCCCCCGCGCTGGGTCGTCGTGGCGGAGCTGGTCGAGACCAGCCGGCTGTACGGGCGCACCGCCGCCCGCATCCAGCCCGAGCTCGTGGAGCGGGCAGCCGGTGACCTGGTGCAGCGCACCTACAGCGAACCGCATTGGGACGCCAAGCGCGGCGAGGTGATGGCCTACGAACGGGTGACGCTGTACGGGCTGCCGCTCGTCGCGCGCCGCCGGGTCGGGTACGCACGCATCGAGCCGATGTTGGCGCGGGAGCTGTTCATCCGCCACGCGCTGGTCGAAGGCGACTGGCAGACCCGTCACCACTTCTTTCGCGACAACGCACGGCTGCGCGCGGAGCTCGAGGAGCTGGAGGAGCGCGCCCGGCGGCGCGACTTCCTGGTCGGCGACGACGAGATCTATGCGCTCTACGACGCCCGCATCCCCGCCGATGTCGTCTCGGCGCGGCACTTCGACGCCTGGTGGAAAAAGCAGCGCCACCAGACGCCGGACCTGCTCACCTTCGCCCGCACCGACCTGCTGCGCACGAACGAGACGGCCGACGCGGATCGGCCGAACACGTGGCGGACGGGCGATGTCGCGCTGCCATTGACCTACCGCTTCGAGCCGGGCGCCGCTGACGACGGCGTCACCGTGCACGTGCCGATCGACGTGCTGGCCCGCCTGGGCGGCGACGAGTTCGCCTGGCAGGTGCCGGCGCTGCGCGAGGAGCTGGTGACCGCGCTCATCCGCTCACTGCCGAAAGACTTGCGCCGCAACTTCGTTCCCGCCCCCGACACCGCGCGCGCGGTGCTGGCGGCAATCGACCCGGGCGGTGAGCCGCTGCTGCCGGCGCTGCAACGCGAGTTACGCCGTCGCACCGGGATATTGGTTCCCGTCGACGCCTTCGATCTGGACAAGCTGCCGTCGCATCTGCGGGTGACGTTCGCGGTCGAGTCCGGTGACGGCGCCGAGGTGGCGCGCGGCAAGGATCTGCGGGTGCTGCAGGAACGGCTCACGACGCCGGCCCAGCAGGCCGTCGCCCATGCGGTCGCGGGTGATCTGGAGCGGACCGGGTTGCGCGGCTGGCCCGAGGACCTCGACGAACTGCCGCGGGTCGCCGAACGCACTGTCGGCGGGCGCACCGTGCGGGGCTTTCCCGCATTCGTCGACGCGGGCGGCGGCGTGGACCTGCGCGTGTTCGCCACGTCGTTCGAGCAGGAGCAGGCGATGCGACCCGGGATCCGGCGGTTGATTCGCCTCAGCCTCGCGTCACCTACCAAAGCCATTGTGCGTCAACTTGATCCACGCACCCGGTTGGTTCTCGGCAGCAATCCGGACGGTGACCTGTCCGCGCTGCTGGACGACTGCGCCGACGCCGCGGCCGACGCGCTCATGTCGGCGCCGGTGTGGACGCGCGCGGAGTTCGCCGCGCTGCAGCAGCGGGCGGCAAAGTCCTTGTCGCCCACCACCGTCGACATCGTGGGCCGGGTCGAAAAGGTGCTGACTGCCGCCCAGGAGGTGCAGCTCCAGGTGCCCGCGAATCCGCCGGCCGCGCAGGTCGACGCGATTGCCGACGTCCGCGCGCAGCTGGATCGGCTGCTGCCGGCCGGTTTCGTCACCGCTACCGGGGCCGCCCACCTCGCCGATCTCAGCCGCTACCTGCTCGCGATCCGCCGCCGCCTAGAAGGCCTGTCCCGTGCGGTCCAGGCCGATCGGGAGCGCATGCGCCGGGTGCACGCGGTGCAGGATGCCTACGCCGAGCTGGTGCGCGAGCTGCCGCAGGCGGCCAAGGCGGCCGCCGACGTCCGGGATGTCGCCAGGCAGATCGAGGAATTCCGGGTGAGCCTGTGGGCCCAGCAACTCGGCACGCCCCGCCCGGTCAGCGAGCAGCGGATTTACCGCGCGATCGACGCCCTGCGCGACCGCTGGTGATCGATGTTCCCCGCCACTTTCAACCTATAGCGCATCCGGGGGCTTGCCGCAAGACCCGGGTGCTGATGCAAAATCGCTGTCCTCAACCAGAATTCAATCGAATCGGGGTAGCGAAGTGGGCGTTTGGCGGTCAGCGGAGAACTCGAACGGCGACATGGAGCACGCGGTGCTCATTGTCGGGGGCGGCCCGACGGGGCTGATGCTGGCGGGCGAACTGGGTTTGGCGGGAATCGACGCCGCCATAATCGAGCGGCGCACCAGCCAGGACCTGGTCGGGACGCGGGCCGGCGGGCTGCATGCCCGCACGATCGAGATTCTCGATCAGCGTGGCATCGCCGATCGGTTTCTGTCCCGGGGCCAGGTGGCTCAGGTCGCCGGCTTCTCCCAGATCCGGTTGGACATCAGTGACTTTCCCACCCGGCATCCCTACGGACTCGCGCTGTGGCAGAACGAGATCGAACGTATCTTGGCGGACTGGGTCGACGAGCTGGGCGTGCCGATCTATCGGGGCGAAGAGGTGGCGACCCTCGCGCAGGACGACGACGGCGCCGACGTCGGACTGTCCGATCACCGGATGCTGCGGGCGCAGTATGTCGTGGGGTGCGACGGCGGACGCAGCGTCGTCCGCAAGGCGGCCGGCATCGAGTTTCCGGGCTGGGAGGCGACCACGAGCTATTTGCTCGCCGAAGCCGAAATGGACTCCGCGGCCGAGCAATCCCCGCAGTGGGGCATCCGCCACGACGCGCTCGGTGTCCATGCCCTCTCGGTTGCCGAGGAGGGGGGACCGGTTCGGATCATGGTCACCGAGCGGCGCCTCGGGCCGCCGTCCGAACCCACGCTGCGCGAGCTGAGTGAGGCGCTCGTCGCCGTATACGGAACCGACTACGGGATCCATAGTCCCGCTTGGATTTCCCGGTTCACCGACGCGGCGCGACAGGCCGCGAACTATCGGCGCGGGCGGGTTCTGCTCGCCGGCGACGCCGCGCATATCCATCACCCGGTGGGTGGGCAGGGCCTGAACACCGGCGTGCAGGATGCGGTGAATCTGGGCTGGAAGCTGGGCCAGGTGGTCACCAAGACATCACCCGACAGTCTGCTGGACACCTATCACGCCGAACGGCATCCGGTCGCCCAGCGTGTGCTGCGCAACGCGTTGGCGCAGATGGCGCTCCTTCGCCCCGACGACCGCACCCAGGCGCTGCGCGACACCGTGACCGAGTTGCTCGACATGGACGAACCCCGCTCGCGTTTCGCGGCGATGATGTCGGGCTTGGACATCCGCTACGACCTGGGGGAGGGGCACCCGCTGGTGGGGCGCCGCATGCCCGACTTGGATCTACTCACCGCCGACGGTTCGTCGCGCGTGTTCGACCTGCTGCGAGACGCCCGTCCGGTGCTGGTCAATTTCGGCGACGCCGGCGGCATCGACATCGTGTCCTGGGCGGACCGGGTGCACCTGGTCGACGCGAAACATGTTGGCCCATGCGAACTTCCGGCGCTAGGGGCGGTCAGCGCGCCGCCGGCGGTGCTGATCCGACCGGACGGGCACGTCGCCTGGGTCGGCGCCCGCGCCGACACGGCGCTGCAGCGGGCCCTCGGCACCTGGTTCGGCCCACCCGTCGCGACCTGAGGCCGACCGCGCCCGCGCCGAAAAAGGTGACTTGTGTCGGCCCGCGCAGGGTGTAACGTGCGTGTTCGCTGTTCAAGAGCAGGAAAGCACTCATCGTGGACATGGCAACCGAGCAACCGCCGACGGCGCCGCAGGATTGGGCCGAGGCCCAACCCTTGCTCAGGCCGGTGCTGCGCCCGCAGAGCTACGTCAATCACTTGGTCAACACCGGCGCCCAGCCGTGGGTGCGCCCGGTGTTTCCCTTCATCAACGAGATGGTCGTGGTCGACCTGCCGACCGTGCGGGCCATGGTGACACCGGCGGAAACGGGTGCCTGGGGCATCACCGGCGATCAGGCCTTCGCGGTCGCCCGGGAAAAACACCAGCGGACGGGGGCCGCCGGCCACCGCCAGCGAACCCAGCCACCCGGTGGCCAGGATCATCGAATCGATATAGGTGCCGCCATCGGCGTCCTTCAACAGGAACTTCTCACCCGGCGCGAAGGTCTGCTGCTGCGCCGACAGGTTCTCCCGGGCGACCGCGAAGGCCTGATCGCCGGTGATGCCCCAGGCACCCGTTTCCGCCGGTGTCACCATGGCCCGCAC
>NZ_LZLU01000196.1:0-23706 GCF_001673415.1 Mycobacterium sp. 1165196.3
ATCCTGACCTCACCGGGCTGGGTCATCGCCGGCGTCCGCGCCGCACCGCGCGCACATCGAGTAGTCGACTACCCGTGAAACCGGCCCCGGACCGGACGATGATCGAGATCGGTCAATCACCGCCGATAGCGTCATGCCGCGGTGCCGATCTCGGCGCTGGTGTCGCTATGGCTTTGCGGGCTTGGATGCAAAGTTGCTTGTGAGGGCGATCGACCTGCTAGACAAGGATCACCGGCGGTATGGGAGTCGCCGTGGCGGGCGGTATCGCCGCTCAGGTGTTTCGGGGCGACCGGCCGGTGAGAGGAGGAGCGATGTCCATCCGACGGAACGTCGTTGCGATAGCGGGGTGCGGCGATGGAAGCCGGTGAGGCCGGTCGGGTGCCGACCAATTCGTTGATCAGTCCGATGGCGGTGCAGACGCCAGAGCAGCTGACGCCTCAGCAGGCGACGATGACGGTGACGCATGTCGACGACGACACGAAGGTCACCACACGCATGGTCCTCCTCGAGTTGCGGTTCAACCCCGGAGACAACGCGAAGGCTGTGAACGATCGGTTCCGAAACCTGTGGCGGACCGTGTTTTCGGGGCCCACGGCACCGCCCGCGCCGACGTTGGTGGCCCGACACTACTGGCGATGCGTGCTGACCACCGATCAGATGCGGGCCCTGGCCGCCGCCGACGTTGCGGCCGCGGAAAGCCGCTCACCGCACGGAGTCCCGTCGATCTACCGCATCTGGCCCGACTATGTGCTGCGGGGCCACCTGGACCGCTCGGTCACCACGGTCAAAGCCGATGCCGCCGTGCGCACCTACGGCTGCGCCGGCAACGGCATCGTGTGGGCGGTGCTGGATTCCGGCATCGACGCCCGGCATCCGCACTTTGCCCGCTACGGCAACCTCACCGACCCGCTGGTAAAGCAGTGGCACCGCGACTTCACCATCGGCAACACCACACGCGGTGGGCCGTTGACCGACGTGCACGGGCATGGCACACACATTGCCGGCATCATCGCCGGCGTGGCGCCCGACCACGACGAACTGCTGATCGCATCCAATGAACCGACCGATCAAGACCTGCCGCGGTGGGCCCTGCGCACCCTGGACCCGGGAACCGTGTTGAGCGGGGTGGCCCCGCAGGCCAAGCTGGTCAGCCTGAAAGTGCTTGACGACGACGGAAATACGGTGTCCAGCGCGGTGCTCGACGCGATCGACTGGGTGCGCCGCGTCAACTCCGGCGGCCGCAGCATCCAAATCCACGGTGTGAATCTTTCGCTGGGTTCGGATTGGCCGCCCTCGGACTGCGCGGCCGGTCAAAGCCCGATCTGCCGAGAGCTCGATCTGCTCGCCGCCACCGGGGTGGCGGTCGTGGTGAGTGCGGGCAACGCCGGTGCGGCCGGAACGCTGAGCGGACCCAGCAACGATGTTCGGGGCCAACTGTCCACTATCACCGACCCGGGCAACGCCGCCTCGGCGATCACGGTGGGCTCGGTGCATCGCTACAAGCCGCACACCTACGGCGTCAGCTTCGATTCCTCCAAAGGCCCGACGCTGGATGGGCGAAAGAAGCCGGACCTGGTGGCTCCCGGTGAGCGCATTACCTCGGCCGCGACAGGTTCGTTCGTTGCCGGCGTGGACGTTCTGGAGCCGCACAACCCCAAGCACCTGGCCCGCTACCGCGAAGACAGCGGAACATCGATGGCCGCCGCGCACGTGTCGGGGGCGATCGCGGCGTTCATGTCGGCCCGCACCGAATACATCGGACAGCCGCAACTGATCAAGCAACTACTCATGGACAGCGCCACCGATTTGGGCCGCCACGAGTTCTACCAGGGCGCCGGTCTGATCGACCTCATGCGCGCCCTGTCCAACGTCTAGCCGAAGCCGAGGTTCAACGCCATGACAACCATCCACGGATTGCCTTACTACGAAGTCGATTTCAACGCCGACGGCAGCCTCAACACAGCCACCGGCGCCGGTGCCGGCGGCCTGCCGGAGGTGATTGCCGCCGGCGGCATCACCGACCTGTTCGTGTTCTCTCACGGATGGAACAACGGCGTCGACTCCGCCCGCGACCTGTACGCGGCGATGTTCGGGCTGCTCGCAGACCAGCTGGGGGCCCGGACCGCCACCAGCGCCGCAGCCGGAATCATCTGGCCCTCATTGCTATTCCCCGACGACGATCCCGTCACCGCCAAGCCGGTACCATCCACCGGCGCCGAACTGGCGACCGCCCTGAGTCCGGCTTTCCCCGAGCAACAGCAGGACCTGACCACGATGGGCGCGCTGCTGGACCAAAAGCCGCAGGACCCGGACAAGCTGAGCCAATTCCACACGCTGGCCGGCGCTTTGGTGACAACGCAGTCGAACGCGGTGGAGGACCTCGGCGAAAACGCGTTCCTCCAGGATCCCACTGCCACCGTGCTGTCCTACGCCGGCGCGATGGCGCCGAAGGCCGCGAGCGGCGCCATGGGCGGCGCCAATCCGTTCACGACCATGTGGTCGGGAGCCCGGGAGGTGTTGCGCACCCTGAGCTATTACGAGATGAAAAACCGGGCCGGTGTGGTCGGTCAACAGGGGTTGGGCCCACTGCTGGCCGACCTGGCACAGCGTGACGCCACGCTGCGGATTCATTTGATGGGCCACAGCTTTGGCGCGCGGCTGGTGTCCTACGCGTTGGCCGGCCTCGGCGACGGGCATACCGGCGAAAACAGTCCGGTGAAGTCGCTGACCCTGATCCAGGGCGCGTTCTCCCACTTCAGCTTCGCCGACACCCTGCCGTTCGACCCGGGCCGCTCCGGTGCCCTATCCGGCTATGGCGACCGGGTCGACGGTCCGTTGCTGTCGACGTTCACCGCCGCCGACCGCGCCGTCGGATGGTGGTATCCGACGGCGAGCATGCTCAGCCGCCAAGACAGCGAGTCCGCGGCCGACCTGACCTACCGGTGGGGAGCGATGGGCCACGACGGATATCAGCGCGACCCCGCCCCCATCAAGGTGCCACTGGCGCCAGTGGGCTCACGATACGGGTTTGAGTCCGGCAAGTTCTACGCGCTGGACAGCAACCAGATCATCTGCGCCAACCAGTCGGCGTTCAGCGGCGCGCACAGTGACATCCGCCATCCCGAGGTGCTCTGGGCGGTCCTGGATGCCGCCGGTCTGTCCGCCTGAGAGCCCGAACCGAGTAGCGCACTACGCTATCGACCGAAGTGCGGGTGCGGACAGCATCGAGGGCAACCAGCACGCCAACCGCTGGCGAATTGCAAGCCCCGAAAGGCGACAGCCGTGCCCGCAACCATCGTTTTCGACCAGCAGGTCACCTTCGTCACCGATCCGGTAAGTCCCTGCGCTGGCGGCGATTTCACCGTCTTCTGGCAGGAAAAGAATGTCGGCGCCGACACCTCCACCGACTATCAGGACATCTTCGACCTCGATGATCAGGGCAGCGGCGACAGCCAATCACTGTCGTGCGATCCGCTGCTGCCTGGGCAGAGCGCGATGCGGTCGCTGACGTTCAACCTGCCCGCGGGCGACTATCGGATGAGCCTGGTTATCAATGGATCCGGCCCGATCGATCTGGGCAACGTCATCGTCGGCGAATGCTCGGTCGCCGCGCAGCCCTAGCTCACCGGCACGACATCCGACGACGCCGGCAACGCCTCACTTTCAGTTCACCCACCAGGAGTATTCATGACCAGTTCTGAAACCACCGCCGCCGCAACACCGATCGACCAGATCCGGACGCTGGCATTTCACAACGAATCGATCGGCATGGGATTCAACAGCCATACCGGCCAGGCCGTGGGCACCGCCCTGCAAGGTTTCACCGTCGGCGCCGATCCGGCCGCCTCCGGTCAGGAAGTAACTGCGGAGATCACCATCGTCAACTCGCAGGAAGAACTCATGGACAAGATGTCGATGTCCTTTTCTCTGCAAGGCCGCTACGAGTTCTTCTCAGCCTCAGCCAAAGCCAGCTTCTCCGAGCAAACCAACATCAACTCGACCTCGACGTTCCTACTTGCTCGATGCGTGGTGAAGAATCCGTTGACCCGCGGCCAAAACTTCGTTGTCAAACCGGATGCCGCAGCTTTGCTGAACACGAGTGAGGGTGAAGATACCTTCACCCGCGCGTTCGGCGACAGCTTCGTGCGCGGCCTGCAGACTGGAGGCGAGTTCTACGCGGTCATCCGCATCACCTCCCAGTCGACGGTGACCCAGACGAACCTGGCGACCTCACTGAACGCCGCGGCCGACATGCTGGTCGCCTCGGCGGACTTCAAAGCACAGTTCAACACCGCCAACACCAGCGCCGCGACCCGATCGGAATACACCGCGACGATGTATCAACGCGCCGGGAGCGGAGAGACCATCTCCCCGACGGTCACCATCGACGAGATTGCCGCGCGCTACCACCAATTCCCGCAGATCGCCAAGGACAACCCGGTCGCGTTCGAAACCGAGGTGGCCACCTACGACACGCTGCCGCTGCCCCTGCCTACTCCCGAGGAGCGCGACGACTTCCGGGCCGCCCTCGCCGACGCCCGCGACCACAAGATGCGCTACATCCAATCCCGCAACGACGCAGATTTCGCCCGGACGAACCCCCAATTCTTCACCGGCCTTCCTCCCAACGCCGTGCTGGCCGCCGCGTCGGCGAGTTACACCGCGCTGATCAACGCGGTGATCGACCACGCGGTGCGGCTGTCGAAGGGCCAATTCGACTCGCCCCAATTTTTCGACCCGCAGAAATGCACACCGCCGCTGACCGAGCCGCAGCCCATCGTCTTCACCCGTGCCCCGGCGCCGCCGGCGCCGGTGACCCCGCCGGGCCCGGGCTGGAAGACGAGCACGATCGACACCAAGGGCGCGATGTTCCCCGTCGACGCCTATGTCAGCCCCAACGGTGTCGGGGTGGACAACCAGGGCCGGATGACGGTGCTGCCGGTTAACGGCCAGGCCCTGTCGACCGTCTCCGGGGCCAGCTTCCATCCGGGCGGCTTCGCCAACCAGATCACCGAACTCGACGCCACCGACGACGGGCTGCTGGCCGTCGACGTGAACGGCGCGCTCACCGTCGTGTGGGCGCCGCGCGGGCAGTCACCGAACCAGATCGCCCAGCTCGGCGGGGGCGGGTTCGCGCCCGGCGGTCACGTCACCCGCCCGTTCGTCTCGGTGTGCCTGACCGTGAACGCCGACGGTGTGCTCAAGGTGATCTGGTTGCCGGCGGCCCAGCCGTTCGGCCAGGCCACCATCCAGGCGGTCGCCGGGGCGAAGTTCGTCGCCGGCCAGGCGATGACCATGCCGATGGAGGTCGCCGCCGGCACCTTGTCGACACTGGCCATCGACGCAAACGGAACCCTGATGGAGGTTGTGATCAGCGAAACCCCGGCGCCGCCGTCCGTGCGTCCGGTTGTCGGCGCGCCGGCATTCCCGCCGGGCGCCCGAATCAGCAAGCCGACCGTCTTCGATGTTCAGACCGCCTTCTGTGTGGACACCCAGGGCCGATTGACCGGCATCTTCCGCGCGCCCAACCAGGGCTGGGCGACCCAGCCGGTGACCCCGCCGGGTGCCTATGCCCAGGGCGCATTCATCAGCGACCTGGCAGGGGTGACTTTCCGGCCGCCCGGTGCCCCGCAGCCGGTGCTCGCGCCGCTGAGGAGTGCCTTCGCCGTCAACGCCGCCGGTGCGCTCACGGTGATCTCGATGCGGGCCAAGACCGAGTTCGACTCCCCGCGAATCGACGTGCTCGCGGGGGCGAGCTTCCCCACGACCGCTCGGCCCGTGGCTGCGCTGGCCAGCAACAACAGTGAGGTGGTCGGCTTCGCCGTCGACAACGACGGCCGCGTCATGCAGTACACCTTCAGCGGCCAAACCCAATCCTGGGAACTGTCACCTATTTCGGAGGCCCTGTTCCCGCCGGGCGGCGCCGTGAGCGACCATTTCGGCTTTCCTAACCAGTGCGTCGTCATCGACAAGGATGGCCTGGCCCACGTCATCGCCTTCCAGTGAACGGGCGAGGATCGCAACGACATCCGGCCACTCCGCGAAATCTGAAGCCCGAAAACACGAAAGCGCGGTAGCCGTCGACCGGCTACTCGCGCAATATTCGGGCGACGGGAATTCGCTACAGGATTCGGTGGTTCGCCCTGCCTACCTGGTATCCCATCGGGAAGGACTTCTCGATGACCTGCAGCTGGTGATCCACCCTGGACTCCAGCTCGAGCACCACGCAGCTATCGCTGAAGGATTTCGATTCGAGAACTATGTACCGCTGACCACAATCGGTGATCGGGTCGCCCGAGTGCAAGTTCTCGACCGACACCGACTCCGGAGTTACATCTGCCTCCATTCCTGACACGTTAGGTCAATTCCGCAAGTGAGGGAATAGACCGTTACGTGCGGTCGGCTTGGCGCTGACCCGCGCCGAGCGTAACGCCACGGCGAACAAACCGGCAGAATGTCGCCGTGACGTTACATTCGCGGGCACGGTCGTTGGTGTTCGTCCACGCCGATCGGACACTGAGCGAACACGTGCCCGCGCCACCCGACGCCGTCCGCGGCTTCTACGTGGATCTGGACAACATCAAGCTGGTGCATCCGCTGATCGTGTCCGTGGAAACGGTGTCCCGCAGCGAAACCCCCGACGGCTATCAGCAGGCCTACCGCGTCGTCGACCGGATCCCATTGGGGCCGTTCACCATTCGCACCGGGTATCACGCCCGGCTGCGGGTGCCCGTCAGCGGCGACGTGCTGACCGAGGCCGACCAGTCACCCGGGGTCCGGTTGCGCGGCACGGTGAGTTTCGATCCGGTCGACGGCGGCACCCGGATCACCGAGCGGATTTCGATCACCGCCCCGCGGCTGTTGGCCGGGGTGACCATCCGCGAAGCGGTCAAGGCGCACGTCAAGATGCTTGCCGGCATCCGCGGGCACTTCGAGTCCGGTTGAGCCGCTGGGACGAGTCCGCGCCCGTGGTCACACGCCGGCGAAATCGATGACGCCGCGAATGTTGCGGCCCTCGCGCAGGTCTGCCATCGCCTCGTTGATCTGGTCGAGCCGATAGTGGCGGGTGACCAACTCGTCGAGTTTCACCGCGCCGGCCTGATACAGCGACAACAGCATCGGCACGCTGGTGCGCGGATTCATCCCGCCGTACAGCGCGCCGCGCAGTTGTTTGGCCGACAGCGTCATCTCCTGCAGCACCAGCGGAACCGGCGGTTCGGTGAACGGGGTGATGCCGGTGAGCACGCAGACCCCGCCCTTGCGCAGCAGCGCCATCGCCAGCGGCAGCAAGTCGACATGCACCACGCCGGGGCAGACGACGACGCGGTCCGCCATCAGCCCCGCGGTGATCTCGTTGACCAGCGGTATCGCGTCCTGCGCGGAGGCGGCGGTGTGGGTGGCGCCGAAGATCTTGGCCGAATCCCGCTTGGAGTCAACCGGATCCACCGCGACGACGTACTTCGCACCCACGGCGCGCGCCCCTTGCAGGGCGTTCATCCCGACACCACCGGCGCCGAGGACGACGACGGTGTCGCCCGGTTCGGTGCCCGCCGAGACCGTCGCGGAGCCCCAGCCGGTGCTGACCCCGCACGAGACGAGCGAAGCGGCATGGAACGGGATAGCGTCGTCGATCTTGATGACCGACCTCTCCGAGAGCACCGCATATTCGGCGAACGTGCCGAGTTGCCCGTAGGCCAGCAGTTCTTCGTCGCCCAGGTGCCGCCGGCAGGTTCCGTCGGTCGGCATCTCTCGGACGAACAGGCTCGCCCCGATGTCGCAGATGTAGCTCTGGCCGTTCACGCAGAAGCGGCAACTGCCGCACGCCGGAATGAACGAAAGCGCCACATGGTCCCCCGGCCGCACCGACGTCACGCCGGACCCCACCTCTTCTACGACACCGGCACCCTCGTGCCCGCCGAGCAGCGGGAACCAGTCCGGCGCCGGCTGGCCGCTGGCGGCGATCGCCTCGGCCGTCGGGACCACGTCGCCGGTGAACAGATGGTCGTCGGAGTGGCAGATTCCGGCGACGGCCATCCGGACCATGACTTCACCCGCGTGCGGCGGGTCCAGCTCGATCTCGCGGATCTCCCAATCCTGGCCGACCCCGCGGATGACAGCGGCACGACATTTCATTTGCGACCTCCCTTTCGTGGCGTGGCGGGGCTCAGCGCGCCAGGCTCGCCCGTAGTTCAC
Organism: Mycobacterium sp. 1165196.3; assembly: GCF_001673415.1. NCBI lineage: Bacteria > Bacillati > Actinomycetota > Actinomycetes > Mycobacteriales > Mycobacteriaceae > Mycobacterium > Mycobacterium sp. 1165196.3. Next base: position 8,194 of record NZ_LZLU01000196.1, read on the forward strand.
GCTTGAGCACCTTGCCGTAGCTGTTCTTCGGCAACTCGTCGACGAATTCGTAACGCTTGGGCCGTTTGAAGCGGGCGATGCGCTCCAGCAGATGGGCGTCCAGCGCCGCGGGTTCGACCGCACCGACGATGAACGCCACCACCACCTCACCCCATTCATCGTCGGGGGTGCCCACCACGCACGCCTCGGCGACGCCGGGATGCTCGAGCAGCACCTCCTCGACCTCCCGCGGGTAGATGTTGCTGCCGCCGCTGATGACGACGTCCTTCGACCGATCCCGCAGGGTGAGGTAACCGCGCCCATCGAACGAACCCATATCGCCGGTGTAGAGCCAGCCGTCGTTGAGCGCGCCGCGGGTCGCCTCGTCGTTGTGCCAGTATCCGGACATGACCGCGTCGCCGCGGCAGACGATTTCGCCGATCTCGCCGACGGGCGCCGGGCTGCCGTCGGCGCGTAGCACCGCGACCTCCATGCCCGACCGCGCATACCCGACCGATCCCAGGATCGCGTCGTCGTCCGACTCGTGATCGGCGCGGCGCAGTCCGGTGATGGTCATCGGTGATTCGCCCTGCCCGTAGATCTGCGCGAAGATCGGACCGAATGCCGTGATCGCCTTGCGCAGGCTTTCGACGTACATGGGTCCGCCGCCGTAGACGATCGTCCGCAGATTGGCCGGGCGACCGCGGCCCGTATCCACCAGCCGTTGCACCATCGTCGGCGCCAGGAACGCGCTGGCGCCCGGGTGGTGTGCGCAGAGGTCGAGGAACTCGTCGGGATCGAATGCGCCCGAGGCGGGCAGGATTTGCCGCGCACCGCGCAGCGTGTACGGCAGGATGTAAAGTCCCGAGCCGTGCGACATCGGCGCGGCATGGACCAGGCTGCAGTTCTCGTCCGGATCGTCGATGTCGGCGAGGTGGGCGACCGTCATCGCCGTGAGGTTGCGGTGCGAGAGCATCGCCCCCTTCGACCGGCCGGTGGTTCCGCTGGTGTAGAACAGCCACGCCAGCGCCGAGGGGTCCGTGCGCGGCGGCCGCGCCGGGGCGACGGCGAACCGCCGCGAATAGTCCTCGGAATCAAGGATTTCCGTGGGCGCCGCGGTCATCGGGGCGAGCTCGGCACCGATGGCCGACGACGCGAATACCCTTGCGGCGCCGGCGTCCTCGAGGATCTGCGCCATCTCGCGCGGGTGCAGCTTGTAGTTGATCGGGACGACGACACATTCGGCCGCCCAGATCGCGAACATCAGCTCGACGATCTCGGGGCGGTTGTGGGTCGCGATCGCGACACGAGCGCCCGCGCCGTGCTGCCCCCGGATCGACGCGGCCAGCCGTAACGCCCGGTCCCGCAACTCGATCCAGGTGCACACCCGGCGTTCCCCGACGTACAGCGCGCCGCGGTCGGGGAACCGGCTCGCGGCCTGGTCGAGCATGGCGAACAGATTCATCGCTCGGTCCACCGCGACGACAGCCCGAACTCGGAGAGGTACTTCGTCGAGCTCCAGCCGCCGTCGACGACGATCGTCTGGCCGTTGATGAAACTGCCACCCGGCGAACACAGAAAGGCGACCGTGCTGGCGATGTCGTCGATGCGGCCCAACCGCTGATGCGGCGTCATCTCGGTGTTGATCTTGCGGAATCGCTCGTCCTCCAAGCGCTTCTCCACCATCGGCGTCACCGTCACCCCGGGGGCGACGGCGTTGCAGCGAATGCCGGACGCGCCGTACTGACAGGCGATGTGGGTGGTCAGCGCGGTCAGGCCGCCCTTGGCGGCCGAATACGCGCCGCCGCGTAGGCCGCCGACGACGGCGAAGGTCGAGGTGACGTTGATGATCGCCGACCCGGGTCCCATGTGTGGCAACACGTCGCGCGCCAGCCGAAACGGTGCCCGCAGCATCAAACCCAGGAAGTAGTCCAGGGTTTCGTCGTCGGTCTCGTGCAGCGGCTTGGGGCTACCGACTCCGGCGTTGTTGATCAGGAAGTCGATGTGGCCCCACCGGTCGACCGCGAGATCCACGATGCGGCCCGGCGCGTCGTCATCGGTCAGGTCGACCGCCAGCGTTGCGACGCGATCCGGATCACCGACCGCCCTTGCCAGTTCGGCCAGCCGACCTTCGTCGCGGCCGGTGCCGAGGACCGCCATGCCCATCTCGGCGAGCTTCGTCGCGCACCCCAAGCCGATACCGCTGCTCGCGCCAGTGACGATTGCGACCTGCATCTCACCCATCCTTCGTCAACTCCTGCGCCAAGGCCGCGCGGATCCGATGCTTGAGAACCTTGCCCGCGTCGTTCTTCGGCAGGGCATCCCAGATCACGACCTGTTCGGGCGCCTTGAATTTGGCGACACCCTTGCTCACCAACAGCGCAAGCAAACTCGCGACATCCGGGGTCGCCACACCGGTGGGAACGATCACCGCACAGGCCCGCTCTCCGGTACGGTCGTCGGGCAGCCCGACGACCGCGATCTCGGCGATGCCCGGATGGTCGGCGAGCAGGTCCTCGACCTCCTTGGCCGAAATGTTTTCGCCGCTGCGGATGATGACGTCCTTGGCGCGGCCGGTCACCACCAGGTACTCGTCTTGCGAACCGGATGAGACCCAGCGTCCGAGATCGCCGGTGCGGAAAAAGCCTGCGTCATCGAAAGATTCGGCGCCATCCTCGGGATGAAGATAACCCTGCAGCATCTGCGGGCCGCGCACACAGATCTCCCCGTCACCGGTGGGCGCGGTCTCATGGGCGACGAGCTTGATCTCGGCGATCCCGGGCCGGCCGTCGGTGTCCGCCGCGGCACCGGCCTCGTCGGGCCGGGGAGCACCGACGGTCGCGACGGGCACTTCCGTGCAGCCGTACACCCGGGTGATCACCGCGCGATTGAAATACCCTGCGGCGCGGCGGATCAACGACGGCGACACCGACGCGCCGCCGCAGATGAACACCTTCAGGTCCGGCAGACGGGTGCCGGCGCGCTCGGCGGCCGACAGCAGCTGCTGCAGAAACGGCGTCGCACCGGCCATGTGGGTACACCGCTGCGAGTCCATCAGCGTGACCGCCTCCGCGGCGTTCCACCGGTCCATCAACACCGCGGTGGTGCCCAGCAGCAGTGGGCATTCGAAGGCGTATATCGAGCCGCCGATGTGGGCGACCGGCGATGGCACCAGGAAGGTGTCACCCGGCGCGATCATCCAATGTTCGCGGATCTGGCAGATAAGCGCGTGCATTGAGTTATGAGTGTGCAGAACGCCTTTAGGGCGACTCGTGGTGCCCGACGTGTAGAGCACCATGCGCACGGAGTCGGGATCCAGCGCCGGCAGCGCAGCGGCGTCGGAGGGCGGCTGCTGCAGCAGTGACCCGTACGGTGTGTGCGGACCGGCGTCACCGCGCAGCACCACCACCTCCGGCGCGCGGCTCATTGGCGTCGTCACGCGTTCGATCATCGCCGCGTAGTCGTGGCCGCCGTAGCTTTGCGGGACGAAAAGCAGTGCGGTGCCGGCATCGTCGAGGATGAAGCGCAGGTCGTGGTCGCGCAGCGACGGCAGGATCGGGTTCACCACCATCCCGGCGAGGGTTGCGCCCAGGTAGATGACGGCGGACTCGTGCCAGTTCGGCAGCATGAACGACACGACGCTGCCCGTCGGCATGCGCGCCGACAGGGCGACCGCGAGCGCGTTGGCCTGGGCGTAGAGCGTGGCGCAGTCCACCCGAGTATCGCCGTCCACCAAGGTGATTCGCCGGGGAGAGGCCTGGGCGGCCGCGCGCAGCGCGTCGGCCAGCGTGGTGTGCACCCATAAGCCGCGCCGGTATGCCTCCGACGCATAGGGCGCGTGGGCCCTCACCGCGGCCTCATCCGGGGCGGCCTATTCATCGACGCGACGCATGGTCATCGCGTACCGAAACCTCGACGACAGGTGGGTGTTGATCGTCACCTGGGCCACCTCACCGTCGGAGGTCGTGTAGGTGCGCCGCATCTGCAGCGCGGCCGTCCCCGCTTCCGCACCGAGTCCGTCGGCCAGTTCGGGTGACAGCAGGACGGCGGCGATCTCCTGGTGCAACTGGGCGACGCTCACGCCGAACAGATCCTCGATCAACGGAAAGATCGGGCCGACGTGGCGCTGCAGCAGCCTGCCGACGGCGGCGAAACTGCGGTTGATGTAGTACTCCGTTCGGCACATCGGCACCGACGCGCCGTCGGCCTGCCGATAACCGCGCACCGACAACCACTGGGAGCCGGCCTCGAGACCGGTGCGAGCGGCGAGCTCGTCATCGATCGTCACCATCGCGTTGGATTCGATGGTCAGTTGCGCGCCGGCAGCGAACGCGAGCAGGTCGTCGATCGACAGCGCGTCCTGGGCATAGGAACTCGACGCCGGCCGGGGTACCACCCGGGTGCCCGCCCTCGGCCGGGATGCGACCAGATTGTCCTCGCGCAGCCGGCGCAGTGCCTCGCGGATGGTGTAGCGGCTCACCGCGAAGCGCTCGCACAGCTGGTGTTCGGTGGGCAATTGCGACCCCACCGGGTAGACGCCGTCGACGATCTCCTTGCGCAGCGTGCGCGCGATCTGGAGGTAGCGGTGGTCGCCGGCCACGGCCTGGGGCATCAGGGACCGCCCGGGGTCGGGCGCAAGGCCAGCACGCTGCCGTCGCCGTCGGCCGAGACGTACAGCGTCCCGTCGCCCGCGGCGGTGATGCCGGCGAACGGGCCCTGCGGCCCGGAGAACGGCGGCATCCCGCGCAGCGGTTTGGGCGTCACACCCGGCGGGGGACCAACCGGCAGACCGGATGCGATGGTTCGCCGCGCGTTAGTGCTCAGGTCGAACGCGACCAGCTCCTTGGCGCCGGCGTCGACGACGTAGAGCACTTCTCCGCGGACCAGAATGCCCTGGGGCCGTTGCAGATCGGCGACGACCGTGTCGGGGCTCGAGCCGTTCACCCGCACCACCCGGCCGGCTCCGGCCTCCGCCACCAGGGCGGACCCGTCCGCGCCGATCGCGACGCCGACCGGGTCGCGCAGCCCGGTCGCCAGCACCTCGACGCCGCCGGACTTCCATGACAGCACCCGCCCGGTGCCCAGCTCGGCGAACACCACACCGCCCGGGCTCAGGGCCACACCGTAGAGCTGGTCGAAACCGTCTGCGAGCACATCCGTTTCGTTGGCCTCCGGCCGATACCGGCCGACTTGGCCGCCGGAGGTAGTCACGACGAACTCACCGGGCCCGCTCGCCGCAATGCCGCGCAGGAATCCGGGGTATCCGGGGCTGAACAACATCCCGGCGGTGTGCAGGGACCCGTCGGGCAGGGCGACGTAGAAGTACGTGCCGTCGGCGATGTAGAGCTGCCCGTCGTGGCCCACCGCCAGATCGAGCGGCCAGTTGAGGCCGCCCGCCAGTACGGATTGCGTTGTGCCGTCCGGGTATATCTCGGTGATCTCGCCGGTGAAGTTGGAAACGAACAACCGATCGCCGACGAAGGTGCAGTTGTCCAGCCCCGGGTTCAGCTGGGCGATCAGGCGCTGTTCGCCGCTGCGCGGATCGATGCGCAGCACCTGTCCGGTTGCCACCTGCGTCGAGACGATGTGGCCCTGGGCGTCGAACTTGACCGAATCGGGCACACCGAGACCGGTTGCCACGCATTGCGGTTCGCCCCCGTCGGGGTCGACGCGCCAGATTTCGTTGGCCCCCATCACCGGGAAGTACAGCAGCCCGTCCGGGCCGACCTCCATCGCGTTCGGTGAGGGCACGTTCTCCAAGAGCACCCGTGGTGGCCCGCCAGCCAGGTCGAATTCCAGCAGCCGTCCGCCTTCACGGCATTCACCGATGAACAACCGGTCCCGATAAAAGGTGATCCCGTTGGCCGACGGCACGTCGTCGCGCAGGACGCGCGTTCGGCCGCCGGTGTCGCGCACGCTGACCCGGCCGTCCATCACCTCGGTGGCGTAGAGGTTGCCGGCGGCGTCGAACGCGACGTCGTCGGGCGCCACGATGTCGCCGCCCTTGGGGCTGGCGGTCACCAGTTCCCCGGTGCGGTGGTCCAGCGCGCTGATCTGGCTGCCGGTCACCTGGGCGATGTAGATGCGACCGTCCGGTCCGGTGCGCAGACCGTTGGCTCCGAAGAGCCGGCTGGGCGCGGTGACCCGTTCGAGCTCCCAGCCCTCGGCGACGTCGATGCGATGCGCCACTGGGTACCGCGATGGCTGCGCTGAGATGGGCATGGCTCGCCGAGGTCCTTCCGTCAGCCGTTTGGCTGGACGCTATCAATTCCTCCTAGTCCAGACAATAGCCGCCAAAGCGCGGCGAACCGATCTTGACAGCGATGTCCACCGATCGGAATAGTGTTCTCCAAGGGGCAGAATGCGATATTTTGTCCGGACAAAAGATCAATGATCCCGCCCTGGGTGGCGCGACGCCCGGCGGCAGGGGAAAGCAGGTCATGGCCGATCACGGGGATCTCCTAGGACTCGACGGGCGCGTCGTCGTGGTTTCCGGCGCCGGTGGCGGTGGCATCGGCACAACCGTCACGGCCATGACCGCCCGGGCCGGGGCCACCGTGATCGCGGTGAGCCGGTCGAAGGAAAACCTCGACGAACACATCGCCCCGCTGGCGCAGCAGGGCCTGCCCGTGCTGCCCGTCGCCGCCGACGTGTCGACCGACGAGGGCATCGCCGCGGTGCTCGACCACGCGCGCCGCGCCGGCGGTGACCTGTACGGGCTGGTCAATGTCGCCGGCGGCGCTGAGCCTTCGACGTGGATGCCGTCCACCCGGGTGGCGCGCGGTGACTGGCGCAAGATCTTCACCGACAACCTCGAAACGGCCTTCTTCATGAGCCAGGCCGTGGCGGGCGAGCTCGTCGCGCAGCACCAGCCGGGATCGATCGTGTCGATCTCCTCGATCAGCGGCATGAACACCGCGCCGTTCCACATCGCCTACGGCACGGCCAAGGCCGCGATCGTGGCGATGACCCGCACGATGGCACTCGAGTTGGCGGTGGCCGGCATTCGGGTCAATGCCGTCGCGCCCGGCGTCACCGAGACGGCGGCCTCGCGCACGTACGTCGACGAGGATCCCGATCGCGACCGCCAGGCGATCGCAATGGGCCGCCGCGGCCGGCCCGAAGAGCAGGCCGGCGCCATCCTGTTCCTGCTCTCGAAGATGTCGAGCTACATCACCGGCCAGACGCTGCTCGTCGACGGCGGGCTGGACCTCAAGTGGAGCCACCTCGGCGCAGACAACACTTCGCTATTCCTCAAGGACGAATCCTTCCGCGCGGCAATCAGGAGGATGTGATGACCGATCTGGCCAAGGGCGCGAAACCCGAAGCGCCCGAGGAACTCTCGGCACCGATGACCATCGGCGTGGAGGCCTACATCTCCGAGGACTACGCTCGCGCCGAGCGGGACAAGCTGTGGCGCAAGGTATGGCAGCAGGTGGGCCGGGTCGAGGAGCTGCCCGAGGTGGGTAGCTACTTGACCTACGACATCCTCGACGATTCGATCATCGTGGTGCGCACCGGCGCAGCAGAGTTTCACGCGCACCACAACGTGTGCATGCACCGCGGCCGCCGGCTGATCGACACCCCCGACGGCGCCAAGAACGCCTGCGCGCGTACCCGAAAGTCGTTCGTCTGTGGCTTCCACGGCTGGACCTACGGTCTGGACGGCGCGTGCACCCACATTCGCGAACAGCAGGATTGGCAGGGCACGCTCACCCCCGACAACACCCACCTGCGTCCGGTGCAGGTCGATACCTGGGGTGGCTGGTTGTGGATCAACATGGACCCCGACTGCGAGCCGCTCGCCGATTTCCTGTTCCCCGCCGCGAAGATCCTCGACCCGTTCGGGCTGGAGAACATGCGCTACAAGTGGCGCAAGTGGCTCTCGTTCGATTGCAACTGGAAGGTCGCGCTGGAGGCCTTCAACGAGACCTACCACGTCTACACCACACATCCCGAGTTCAATAAGTTCGGCGAGTTCAAGGGGTGGGCGAAAGCCCAAGGCAAGCACAGCCACATCGGCTATGACGCGCCCGAGGACATGGAGGCCACCAAGTCCAAGATCCGGCTCGGCATCGGCGCCGATCCCCGCGTGTCGACCGCCGAGATGCAGGTGTACACGATGGAGGAAACCAACGCCACCACCACCCAGACGCTGGTGAACGCCGCCAAGCGACTGGTCGACGAGCTGCCCGAGGGGACACCGGCCGACAAGGTCCTCGAGCACTGGCTGGCCTCGGCGCGCCGCGACGACGAGGCCCGCGGCGTGATCTGGCCGACGATCCCCGCCGACATCCTGGGGCAGGCCGGGACCGCATGGCAGATCTTCCCGAACTTCCAGATCGGCCAGGGCTTGACCAGCGCGCTGTGCTACGGCGCGCGACCGCATCCCAGCTACAACCCGGACAAGTGCATCTTCGAGGTGTCGGTCTTCGAGCTGTACCCCAAAGGCCAAGAGCCGCAGACGGAATGGGAATACACTCCGGTCGGGGACCCCAGGTGGCGATCGGTGCTGCCGCAGGACTTCTCCAACATGGCCGCCGTGCAGCAGGGCATGAAGTCTTTTGCCTTCCCCGGCACCAAGCCCAACCCGTACCGCGAGCGCAGCACGGTCAATCTGCACTACCAGTTGTCGAGGTACATGGGCACCGGTGAGCCCCGAGAGCTTTCAGACAAGGAGCGCCCCCAGGCATGACCCCTGAGATGGAAAAGCACCAAGACGGTTGCGGGCCCACCCAGACACCCGAGGACGTCGACATCGACGCGCTGCGCGAGAAGTACGCCCGGGAGCGCGAAAAGCGGCTGCGCAAGGAAGGTTCCAAGCAGTACATCGAGTTGGAGGACGACTTCGCCGGCTACTACGAAGTCGACCCGTACACACCCGTGTCCCCGCGCGAGCCGATTCGCGAGGACATCGACGTCGCGGTGCTGGGCGGTGGCTTCGGGGGCCTGCTGTCGGCGGCCTACCTCAAGAAAGCGGGCGTCGACGACGTCCGCGTCATCGAACTCGGCGGCGACTTCGGCGGCGTCTGGTACTGGAACCGTTACCCCGGCATCCAGTGCGACAACGAATCATACTGCTACATACCACTTCTCGAAGAGCTAGACTTCATGCCGTCGAAGAAATTCGCTGACGGCGCCGAGATCTACCAGCACTGCCGCAACATCGGCAAGCACTTCGGCCTCTACGATTCGGCGATCTTCTCCACCCAGGTCCGCGACCTGCGGTGGGACGAAGAGATCAAGCGCTGGCGGATCAGCACCAACCGCGACGACGACATCCGCGCCCGCTTCGTCGTGCTGGCCTCGGGCCCGTTCCACCGCCCGAAGCTGCCCGGCATTCCCGGGATCAAGGACTTCAAGGGCCATGCGTTCCACTCGTCGCGGTGGGACTACGACTACACCGGCGGCGACACCAGCGGCAACCTGCACAAGCTCGCCGACAAGAAGGTCGCCGTGATCGGCACCGGCGCCACCGCGATCCAGATCGTCCCGTTCCTGGCGCGAGACGCCCAGCATCTCTACGTTTTCCAGCGCACCCCCTCGACGGTCGACGAGCGCAACAACGCGCCCACCGACCCGGAATGGGTGAAGACCCTGCGGCCGGGCTGGCAGCGGGAGCGCCAGCGCAACTTCCACTCCTGGACGTTCGAGGGCATGGCGCTGGGCCAGCCGGATCTGGTGTGCGACTTCTGGACCGAGCTCGGACGCAACACCGCCGCCCGGGTGCTCGCCCTGCCCGACCCCGCGGCCATGACGCCCGAGCAGTTCATGGCGATTCGGGAGGAAGAGGATTACAAATTGATGGAGCGGCTGCGCCGCCGCATCGACGCGCTGGTCGAGGATCCGCAGACCGCCGAGGCGCTCAAGCCCTATTACCGATTCCTGTGCAAGCGGCCGCTGTCCAACGACGAGTACCTGCCGATGTTCAACCGGCCCAACGTCACCCTCGTCGACGTCTCCGATTCCAAAGGCGTGGAACGCATTACCGAAAAGGGCTTGGTCGCCAACGGTATCGAGTACGAGGTCGACTGCATCATCTACGCCAGCGGCTTCGAGATCACCACCGAGATCAGCCGCCGCTACTCGATCGAGGCCATCCAGGGACGCGACGGGCTGTTGCTGTTCGACTACTGGAGAGACGGCTACAAGACGCTGCACGGGATGACCAGCCGAGGATTCCCCAACCAGTTCTATACCGGCTTCACCCAGGTCGGCATCTCCGCCAACATCGCGGCCAACTACGAGCTGCAGGGCGAGCACATCGCCTACATCATCGCCGAGGCGCTGAAGCGCGGAGCCACCACCGTGGAACCCAGCCAAGCGGCGCAGGAGCAGTGGTGCGCGACGATCCGGGAAACCGCGATCGACAATTCGGCGTTCGACGCCCAGTGCACGCCCGGCTATTACAACAACGAAGGCGGTGGCGGGGGCGAGGGGATCCGGTCGCACCTGGGCGAGCCGTACGGCCCCGGCTTCTACGCGTTCGAGGACCTGTTGCGGGTCTGGCGCGACAAGGGGGAGCTGGAAGGGTTGGTGCTGGGCGCTTGACCGAAACCGTTGCGCCCCAACTTCGATTCGACGACCGCGTCGCCGTGGTGACCGGCGCGGGCCGCGGGCTGGGCCGTGCGTACGCGCAGCTGCTCGCCTCGCGGGGGGCCAAGGTGGTCGTCAACGACGCCGGCGGCGGCCTCGACGGCGAGGGCGCCGACGCCGGGCCGGCCGAGCAGGTGGTCGGGGAGATCACCGCGGCCGGCGGCGAGGCGGTCGCCTGCGGCGCCTCGGTGGCGACCCGCGACGGCGGCCAGGAGATCATCGCGACCGCGCTCGAGCACTACGGACGCATCGACATATTGATCCACAACGCCGGCAACGTCCGCCGTGGCTCGCTCAAACAGATGAGCTACGAGGACTTCGACGCCGTGCTCGACGTGCACCTGCGCGGCGCGTTTCACGTTGTGCGGCCCGCGTTTCCGCTCATGTGCGACGCGGGCTACGGCCGCGTCGTGCTGACGTCGTCGATCGGGGGGCTGTACGGGAACCACGACGTGGCCAACTACGCGGCGGCCAAGGCCGGCGTGATCGGGCTGGCCAATGTCGTCGCGCTGGAGGGTGCCGCGGAGGGGGTGCGGTGCAACGTGATCGTGCCGGCCGCGGTGACGCGCATGGCCGAGGGCATCGACACATCGGCCTATCCGCCGATGGGCGCGGAACTCGTTGCGCCGGTGGTGGGATGGCTTGCGCACGAGTCTTGTTCGGTAACCGGTGAACTGTTCATCGCGCTGGCGGGTCGGGTGGCGCGGGCGGTGATCGCCGAGAGCCCGGGAGTGTGCCGTCCGGCCTGGAGCATCGAAGAGGTCGGCGCCCACCTGGACGCGATCCGATACGCCGAGGCACCGCTGATTTTCCCGGTCGTCCCCGACGGACACAACGAGCACATCCGCTACAGCTTCGAGCTGGCTCAGAGGTTAACCGATCAAGGAGCGCTCAATGGCTAGCCCGACCGGCCCGATGGCGGGGCTGCGCGTCATCGACCTCACCGCGATGGTGATGGGGCCGTACTGCACGCAGATCATGGCCGACATGGGCGCCGACGTCATCAAAGTCGAACCCCCGCAAGGTGATAACACCCGCTACATCTCGGTGGGCCCCGCCCCGGGCATGAGCGGGGTGTTCGTCAACGTCAACCGGGGCAAGCGCAGCGTGGTGCTGGACCTGCAAACCGACGCCGGCGCCGGCGCGCTGCGCGCCCTGGTCGAGACGGCCGACGTGTTCATCCACTCGATGCGGGCCAAGGCGATCGCCAAGCTCGGTTTCGGCTACGACGACGTCGCCGCGATCAATCCCGCTGTCGTCTATACCAATTGCTACGGGTATGGGCGCCGCGGACCCGATCGCGACCGCCCCGCCTACGACGACACCATCCAGGCCGAATGCGGCCTGCCCGCGGTGCAACAACAGTTGACCGGCGAGGCCGACTACGTCGGCACCATCATGGCCGACAAGATCGCCGGGCTGACGGCGCTGTACGCGACGACGATGGCGTTGTTCCATCGCGAACGCACCGGGCAGGGGCAAGAAGTCGAGGTCGCCATGTTCGAAACCATGGCCTCGTTCATGCTCGTCGAACACGCCAACGGCGCCCTGTTCGACCCTCCGCTCGGGCCGGCGGTGTACCCGCGCACCGTGGCGCCCAACCGCCGCCCGTACCGCACCAGCGACGGCCATATCGCCGCGTTGATCTACAACGACAAGCACTGGAACGCGTTCATGAAAGCCGTTCAGCCACCGTGGGCCAGCGAGCTGTACGCCACGCTGGAGCAACGCGCCCGCGAGATCGACACCGTCTACGGGCTGGTGGCCGAGACGATGAAGGAGCGGACCACCGCGCAGTGGCTGGCGCTGTTTCGTGAACTCGAGATACCGGCCGCGCCACTGAACACGCCGGAAGCGCTGTTCGACGACCCGCATCTGAACGCCGTCGGCATGTTCGAGACGGTGGACGGCCCGCACGGGCCGGTGCGTTTCCCCGGGGTGCCCACCTGGTTCTCGCAGACACCGGGCCGGGTCGCGGGGCCGGCTCCGGACCTCGGCGCACACACCGCAGAGGTGCTCGCCGAGCTGGGCTTGGCCGTGGACGCGAACCCGGCATAACGCTTACCAACGAAATATTCTGTCAGCGAAGGAGTTTCCCACGATGGCTGTGCCCGTCTACAAACGCATTCTCGACCTTTTCGAGGCCGAGGGCGTGAACACCCTGTTCGGCATCCCCGACCCGAACTTCGTGCACATGTTCGCCGAGGCGGACGCGCGGGGGTGGTCGGTGGTGGCTCCGCATCACGAACTGAGCGCCGGGTTCATGGCCGAGGCGGCGTCGCGCATGACCGGCAACCCCGGCCTGTGCATCGGCACGCTGGGCCCGGGCATGGCGAACATCGCCGGAGCGATCCAGTGCGCGCTGGTGGAGAACTCGCCGGTGATCTTCCTGGGCGGGCAGCGAGCCCGGGTGACCGAGCGCCGGGTGCGGCGCGGCCGCATCCAATTCGTCCAGCAGGAACCGCTTTTCGCCGCGTCGGTGAAGTACAGCAGTTCGATCGAGTACGCCGACCAGACCGACGAGATCATCCACGAGGCCATCCGCAGGGCCATGTCCGGCACGCCCGGTCCGACCTACGTCGAGTTCCCGTCGCACGTCATCCTCGAGGAGCTCGACGTCGACGCCGCCCCGCCACCGTCGGCCTACCGGCTGGTCAACCAGGGCGCCGGCACCCGCGAAGTGGCCGAGGCCGTCAAGCTGATCCGGGCGGCGCAAAGCCCGATCCTGTTGGTCGGCCACGGCGTGCACACCTCCCGCACCCAGCAGCAGGTCAAGGAGCTCGCTGAGCTGATGGCGTGCCCGGTGATCCAGACCTCGGGCGGCACGTCCTACATCCCGGGTCTGCAGGAGCGCACGTTCCCCTACCTGTTCTCGCCCGCGGCCAACGAGGCCGTCGAGGAATCCGATTTGTGCGTCGCGCTGGGCACCGAGCTCGGTGAGCCGATGCACTACGGCCGGACCCAGCACTGGGCCGCCAACAACGCGAACCGCAAGTGGGTGTACGTGGAGCAGGATCCGGCCGCCATCGGCGTCAACCGCCCGGTCGACGTGGCGCTGGTGGGCGATCTGCGCGGTGTGGTGCCGCAGCTGGTGGACGCGCTCAAGGATGGCCCGCGCAAGCCCGCGCCGGGGCTACAGGCTCTGGTCGAAAAGGATGCGAAAGAGCTTGCGGACGTGGCCGAGTCGGCGCCGTCCGGCCGGTCACCGATCCACCCGGCCCGCTACGTCGTCGAGGCCACCAAGGCGTTCAACGAACTCGACGACGGCATTCTCGTGCGCGACGGCGGCGCGACGGTGATCTTCCAGTGGACCTACTCGCAGTCCAAGCCGCGCGACGTGATCTGGAACCAGAACTTCGGCCACTTGGGCACCGGCCTGCCCTACGCCGTCGGGGCGTCGGTCGCCGAGGGTGGCAAGCGCCCGGTGATGCTGCTGACCAGCGATTCGGCGTTTCTGTTCCACATCGCCGAGCTGGAAACCGCTGCGCGGCAGAATCTTCCGCTGGTGTGCGTGGTGGGCGTCGACCACCAGTGGGGCCTGGAGGTGGGCGTGTACAAGCGCACCTTTTCCCAGCCGTCGCCGCAGCCCGGTGTGCACTGGAGCAAGGACGTCCGGATGGACAAGGTCGCCGAGGGTTTCGGCTGCCACGGTGAGTATGTCGAGAAGGAATCCGAGATCGGCCCGGCGATCGCTCGCGCCTACGCCAGTGGCAAAGTCGGCGTGGTGCACGTATGCATCGATCCGAAGGCCAATTCCGAGGAGATGCCCAAGTACGACCGATTCCGGACCTGGTACGCCGAAGGCACTCAATAAGGCCCGCAGTAGAAAGAGGATCGATGTCATGCGCGAATACCTGAAGTTCTACATCGACGGACAGTGGGTCGACCCGGTGCGGCCCAACACTTTCGACGTGGAGAACCCGGCGACCGAGCAGGTGTCCGGAAAGATCTCGCTGGGGTCGGCCGCCGACGTCGACGTGGCGGTCAACGCCGCCCGGCGAGCCTTCACCGGCTGGTCGCAAAGCACCCGCGAACAGCGCCTGGACCTGTTGCAGGCCATCCTCGCCGAATACCAGAAGCGCGCGGACGATCTCGCGCAGGCGGTCACCGAGGAAATCGGCGCCCCGCCCTCGCTGGCCGCCGGGCCGCAGGTCTTCCTCGGGATCGGGCATCTGACCACGGCCATCGACGTGCTGAAGAACTTCCCGTTCTCCGAACAGAAGGGCGCGACCCTGATCGCCAAGGAGCCGATCGGCGTCTGCGGTTTGATCACGCCCTGGAACTGGCCGATCAACCAGGTCGCGGTCAAGGTCTACCCGGCGCTGGCGACAGGCTGCACCGTCATCCTGAAACCGTCTGAGGTGGCGCCGTATTCGCCCTACATCTTCGCCGAGATCCTGGACGCCGCGGGCGTGCCGGCCGGGGTGTTCAACCTGATCAACGGCGACGGCGCGGGCGTGGGTGTGGCCCTGGCGAGCCATCCCGACATCGACATGGTGTCGTTCACCGGGTCCACCCGCGCCGGTGTCGAGGTCGCCCGGAACGCCGCGCCCACGGTCAAGCGAGTAACCCAGGAGCTCGGCGGCAAAAGCCCCAACATCGTCCTCGACGACGGTGGCTTCGCCGACGGCGTGCGGGCCGGCGTGGCCAACATGATGCCCAATTCCGGGCAGAGCTGTAACGCGCCGTCGCGCATGCTGGTGCCGAATTCCCGGATGGACGAGGCAATTAGCCTCGCGCGCGAAGCCGCCGAACAGATCGCGGTGGGCAACGGTGCGGCGACGGCGATCGGGCCGGTGGCGTCGAGGACTCAGTTCGAGAAGGTTCAGCGCCTGATCCAGCAGGGCGTCGACGAGGGCGCGACCGTGGTCGCGGGCGGCCCCGGCCGGCCGGCCGGACTGGACAAGGGTTACTACGTCAAGCCGACCGTCTTCGCGC
>NZ_LZLU01000197.1:0-860 GCF_001673415.1 Mycobacterium sp. 1165196.3
GGCTTCGGAGTCGGCGACCCGCGCGCGCCGTTGCTGCCGCTCGACGAACAGGGCCGCGCCGAGCTGCGGCGCCTGCTGGACGTTTAACCCAGATCCGGCGCGGAGAAGGTGTCGCACTTCTTCGGGTCGCCGGTCTGGTAGCCGATGGTGAACCACTTCTGCCGCTGCTCGGACGAACCGTGCGTCCAGGACTCGGGGTTGACCCGGCCGGTGGATTCCTTCTGGATCCGGTCATCGCCCACCGACGCCGCGGCCGACAGCGCATCGGCAATGTCCTTGTCGCTCAACGGCTCCAGGTAGGGCACGCCGGTGCTCTCCTGCTTGACCGTGGAGGCGTAGTGCGCCCAGATCCCGGCGTAGCAGTCGGCCTGTAGCTCGGTGCGCACGCCATTGCCCCCGGCGCCCTGCGCGCCCTGCTGCGAGCGGCCGAGCAGACCCTGCAGCTGCTGCACGTGATGGCCGTATTCGTGGGCGACCACATACTCCTGGGCGAACGGCCCACCGCTGGAACCGAATCTGTCGACGAGCTCCTGGAAGAAGTCGGTGTCGAAGTACGCCGTCTGGTCGACCGGGCAGTAGAACGGTCCCACCGCGGTGGTGGCCGCCCCGCAGCCGGTGCTCACCCGGCCGGTGAACAGCCGGACATGCGGACGCGTGTAACCCGGCAGCAGCTGATGCCACACCGCGTCCACCGAGTTGCCGGTGGCGACCACCCGGCACTGCACGTACTTGTTGGCGTCGGCGCCGGTCTTGCACTGGCTCAGGTCGAATCCGGGCGCCGAGTACCCGCCGGTGTTGGTCTGCGGGGAGTTCATGACGCGGCCGGGGTCGACGCCCAAAAACAGCGCCCCGATGAGAAT
>NZ_LZLU01000198.1:0-19819 GCF_001673415.1 Mycobacterium sp. 1165196.3
CGACGTGCCGGTCGGCATCGGGGTGGCGAT
The DNA here is from genome assembly GCF_001673415.1 of Mycobacterium sp. 1165196.3. NCBI lineage: Bacteria > Bacillati > Actinomycetota > Actinomycetes > Mycobacteriales > Mycobacteriaceae > Mycobacterium > Mycobacterium sp. 1165196.3. The sequence continues at coordinate 31 of NZ_LZLU01000198.1, forward strand.
GGCGGGTGCGCGGGGCGTCGACAAGTTCGCCAAGCTGGCCGACCACCTCATTGCGGTGGAGCCGGACGCCGAACTCGTCAGGGAATGGCACTCCGCCCGCCAAGCCGCCAACCTCGCGGGCGGCGGACGGGTGGTCGGCCAGCTTGGCGAACTTGTCGACGCCCCGCGCACCCGCCATCGCCACCCCGATGCCGACCGGCACGTCGGGCACATCCCACAGCCGGGCCGAGTCGACCTGGAAATAGTCGCCGGTGAAGTCCACCAGTTGCCCGCCGAACAGCTCCCGGATGATCTTGATCGCCTCGCGCAGCATGTCCTGCCGGCGCGTGACGGTCGGCCAGCCCTTGCCGACGACGTGTTCGTTGAGGTTTTCACCGCTGCCCAGGCCCAGGGTGAACCGGCCGTCGGACAGGATCTGCACGGTGGCCGCCTGCTGGGCGACGACGGCGGGGTGATAGCGCATCGTCGGGCACGTCACATAGGTGTAGAGGTCGACCCGCTCGGTGGCCTGTGCCACCGCACCCAGCACCGCCCAGGCGTTCGGCGCGTGTCCTTGCGTGGTGAGCCACGGCGAGAAGTGATCGCTGCACACGTGGAAGTCGAAGCCGCGCTCTTCGGCCGAAACCGCATATCGGACAAGGTCTTTGGGTCCACTCTGCTCGGTCATCAAAGTGTAGCCAAAATTCGTCATGCGTGACGGAGTACCCGACTACACAGAGCGCAAACGACGCCCTCGGTTACGACCCGCTGTGCGGCCGCGCCCTCAGCCCGCGGTGGTGATCGAGTCCCCGGTCACCCCGGCGGCCCGGCGCGCGGCGAGCCGGCGCTTCTGCGGCTCGATCGTGTAGCGAGGGTCGCCGGCCGATTCCTTGCCGGCCTCGAAGAAACCGAACCTCAGTGCGGCGGATGCCGTCAGCAACGCGAGGCCGGACAGGACCGCGACGCCGCGGCGCCGCCCGCCCAGCAGCGCGCCCAAACCGCCTGCGGCGGCGAGCCATTCGCTGGCCGTCAGGAGCCGTCCGGGCGTGCCGTGATGCAGCGGTTCCCTGGTCACCGGGTCCATCCGGCGCTCCATCACCCGAGTGCAGATCAGGTCGCCGACCGCGCCGATGACGGCGAGCTTGCGGGCGGGCCCGGCCTCGGCGACCCCGGTGGTGATCATCGCCAATCCCGAGGCGGCCAGGCTCGCCGAACTGACGAACACGAACGGCAGGTCCCGATACGCGGCGTTCCACGTCGGGGTCGCGGTGTCGGTGAGCAGCACCGCGGTGTAGACGGCGAGCGGCGCCGCGAACACCGCGGCTTCCAGTCCGGCCGGCCCCTCCACGGCGCGCAGCACGGGCCGCAACGGGCCCAACGGGATTCGCTCGCCGGTCATCCGGTCGACCTCGGCGGCAGAGGCAACGCCGATGCCGGCCGAGAACAGGCTGAGAATCCAGGAGCCGATGCTCATCGGCGAGGTCAGCTTGACCGTCCTCAGCATGTTGACGAAGCGCTCGGGCCGGCCCAGATCCTTCACCAGGGCGAGCGCACCCAGGGCGACCGCGATCAGCGCGGAGAGCCTGGTGTTGCGGCGCAACGTGTTTCGCCCGGTGAGCTGGGCACCGGCCGCCAGCAATCCGGAGCCGCCGGCGACGCCGCCCAGGAACAGGTAGGCCGCGACTTCGTGTCCCCACGGCGCGGGCTTGACCACCGGCCGCCCGTAATACGAGGTGAACTCGGCGTCGGGGACCATCGGCATCTCGCGGGAGCCGTCCGCGCCGCCGCGCCGGCCCGCGCGCCTGCCTTTGCGCCGCTTGCCGCCCTGGGGCTCCGGCGGACGGAAGCTGTCGAATTCCGACGTGCTCATCGGCTCCTCCAAAACGCCAGCGCGGCCGCGCCGACCATGCCGGCCGCGGCCAGGCCGGCGCGCTTGAACATGGCCGGCAGATCGGCCGTGCAGACCCGCGGGTCGGGCGGCAGCCCGTACACCTCCGGCTCGTCGAGCAGCAGGAACACCGACCCGGTGCCGCCGACGCCGTCATTCTCGTTGGCGCCGTAAAGCCTTGCCTCCGTGCGCCCCTCGGCGTGCAGCTGGGCGACCCGCTCGCGCGCCTGGGCCACCAGCTCGTCGTGATCGCCGAACTTGATCGATGTCGTCGGGCAGGTCTGGGCGCACGCCGGGATCTGGTCCTCGACCAGGCGGTCGTAGCAGAGCGTGCACTTCTGGGCGACCCCGGTGACGAACTCCTCCTTCGGCCGGCCCGGACGTTCCACCGGCGTCGCGTAGGTGCCGTCGCTGCGCCGTTCGACCACGCCGAACGGGCAGCCCGCCACGCAGGTGCCGCAGCCGTTGCAGACGTCGTGCTGCACCACCACCGTGCCGAACTCGGTGCGGAACAGCGCGCCCGTCGGGCAGACGTCCAGGCAGCCGGCGTGCGTGCAATGCTTGCACACGTCCGACGACATCAACCAGCGAAACTCCGGGGTTTGCAGCGGCTGCGAAACCGGTTCGGCAGCAGCGGTTTTCGCGGCGCCGGGCAAGGCGGGCATGCCGAGATCGATCAGGGCACGGCCGGATTCGCGGGCCTCTTCGATGCGCTCCCGGCCCTGCTCGATGAAGGCCACGTGCCGCCAGGTGCTGGCGCCCAGCGCGCCGGTATTGTCGTACGAGGACCCCAGCAGCTCGAGGTCGCCGTCGCGCGGGTTGCGGTTCCACTCCTTGCAGGCGACCTCGCAGGCCTTGCAGCCGATGCAGATCGAGGTGTCGGTGAAAAAACCCTTGCGCGGCTTGGCGTCCGGCCATCCGGCCGCCGCGGCCGGGTCAGTCGGCCCGGTCAGCTGACCCATCGGCTCCTCCTTCCCAGGCGGCGTCACTCACCCGTGTGTTGCCGGTTTCGGTGGTGACGCCCGAGCGTGACTGGTAGTCGGCGATCAGCCGCAACAAATCCTCGCCCTGCGGGCGGCGGCCCGGCCGGATGTCGCACGACCCGGCCTTGGACTCCTGGATCTGCACGTTGGGATCGAGCGTCACACCGAGCAGGTCGTTGGCCGCGTCCCCGCTGACCACCGCGTCGCTGCCGACTCCCCAGTGGTAGGGCAAGCCGATCTGGTGCACGGTGTGGCCGTTGATGATCAGCGGGCTCACCCGCTGGGTGACCAGCACCCGGGCTTCGATCGCGGCGCGGGGCGAGATGATGGTGGCCCACCCGTAGGGCTCGAGGCCGCGCTCGGCGGCCAGTTCCGGGGACACCTCGCAGAACATCTCCGGTTGCAGCTCGGAGAGGTAGGGCAGCCACCGGCTCATGCCGCCCGCGGTGTGATGCTCGGTGAGCCGGTAGGTGGTGAACACGTACGGGTAGACGTCGGCGCCCGGGTCACCGGCGCTGGGTGCGCTCAGATTGTCCTTGCGCGGGAACGTGATTCGCGCGGGATTGCGCTGCTGCGGATACAGCGCGTTGGTCACCGGTGACTCCTGCGGCTCGTAGTGCGTGGGCAACGGCCCGTCGACCACACCCTTCGGCGCGAACAGCCAGCCCTTGCCGTCGGCCTGCATGATGAACGGGTCGTCCCCGGCCAGCGCGTCGGGTCCGCCGAGATCGGGGTCGGGCCGGCTGCCGGGAGCCCGGTCGGCCACGAAGTCCGGGACGTCGTAGCCGACCCAGCGGCCCTGCTCCTCGTCCCACCAGACGTAGCGCTTGCGCTCGCTCCACGGCTTGCCGTCCGGGTCGGCCGACGCGCGGTTGTAGAGCACCCGCCGGTCCGCGGGCCACGCCCAGCCCCATTCCGATTGGCTCGGCGACTCACCGCCGTGCGGCACCCGGCGCGCCGCCTGGTTGGTGGCGTTCGCGTAGACCCCGGTGTAGATCCAGCAGCCGGCGGCGGTCGACCCGTCGGCGCGCAGCTCGGTGTAGGACGTCAACGGCCCGGAGCCGTCGACGCGATAGCCGTTGACCTCGGCCAGCACCGCTTCCCCGTCGGGCTCGCCGTGCTCGTCGGCCGGGTAGTCCCAGGTCAGGTCCAGCAGCGGCCGGTCGCGCTCGTCGGTCGACCCGGCCAGCCGTTGCCGGATCCGTTTGCCGAGCTCGTAGAAGAACTGCAGTTCGCTCTGGCACTGGCCCGGCGGCTCGACGGCCTTGTGCCGCCACTGCACCAGCCGCTGCGTCTGGGTGAACGATCCGGCCTTCTCCACATGCGTCGCGGCGGGCAGGAAGAACACCTCGGTGTCGATCTCGGAGGTCTTGAGTTCGCCCGAGGCGATCTCGGGTCCGTCCTTCCACCAGGTGGCCGATTCGATGAGGTTGAGATCGCGGACCACCAGCCACTTGAGATGTGACATGCCCATCCGCTGCATGCGGCCGTGGGCCGAACCGACCGCGGGGTTCTGGCCGAGCAGGAAGTAGCCCTCGACCTCGTCGTCAAGCATCCCCATCACGGTCTGATAGGTGCCGTGCGGGCCGGACAACCGCGGCAGATAGTCATAGGCCCAGTCGTTGTCGGCGGTCGCCGCGTCCCCCCACCACGCCTTGAGCAGACTGACGGTGTAGGCATCGGCGTTGGCCCAGAAGCCTTTCTGCTTCTTGGATCCGACCGCGTCGAGGTAGTCGGCCAGGGTGTCGTGCATGCCCGCCTTGGGCATCGGCAGGTACCCGGGCAGCAGGTTGAACAGCGTCGGGATGTCGGTGGAGCCCTGGATGGTGGCGTGGCCGCGCAGCGCCATGATGCCGCTGCCCGGACGGCCGACGTTGCCCATCAGCAGCTGCAAAATCGTTGCGGTGCGGATGAATTGGGCGCCGAGCGTGTGCTGGGTCCAGCCGACGGCGTAGGCGAAGCAGGTGGTGCGCTCGCGCCCGGAGTTCTCCACGATGGATTGGGCCAGGTAGTCGAAATCCTCGCGGCTGATACCGCAGACGTCCTTGACCATTTCCGGGGTGTAGCGGGCGTAGTGGCGCTTGAGGATCTGGAACACGGTCCGGGGGTGCTGCAGGGTTTCGTCGCGCTTCACGTTGGCGTGCGCCAGCGGCGGGCCGCCGCTGCCGTGCTCCTGTCCGGCTCCGCTTTCCGAGGCGGTGGTGCCGTGCGTGTGGCCCCCGCCCGGGGACTCGATCTGGCCGTTGCCCTGCTCGTCGTAGGCCCAGCTCGACGTGTCGTACTGCCCGGTTTCGGGGTCGAATCCGGAGAACAGGCCACCGAGATCCTCGGTGTCCCTGAAGTTCTCGTTGATCAGGGTGGCGGCGTTGGTGTAGGCGACGACGTACTCGGAGAACCACAGGTCGTTGGACAGGATGTGGTTGATCAGCGCGCCGAGCAGCACCACGTCCGAACCGGCGCGGATCGGGATGTGCCGGTCGGAGACCGCCGAGGTCCGGGTGAAGCGCGGGTCGACATGGATCACCCGGGCACCGCGCGCCTTGGCCTCTTCCACCCACTGGAACCCGACCGGGTGGCACTCGGCCATGTTGGAGCCCTGGATGACAATGCAGTCGGCATTGGCCATGTCTTGCAGTGATTGGGTGGCGCCGCCGCGCCCGAAGGAGGCTCCCAGACCGGGAACCGTGGCGCTGTGTCAAATACGAGCTTGGTTCTCGATCTGAATGGCGCCCGCGGCGGTGAAGAGCTTCTTGATGAGGTAGTTCTCTTCGTTGTCCAGGGTGGCACCGCCGAGCGCGGCGATGCCCATGGTGCGGCGCAGCAGGTTGCCCTTCTTGTCGATGTCCTGCCAGCTGTTGCGCCGCGATTCCACGAAGCGGTCGGCGATCATGTCGATCGCGGTGTCGAGCTCCAGCGGTTGCCACTCGGTGGCCCGCGGCGGGCGGTAGAGCACCTGCAGCTGCCGGCCGGGCGAATTCACCAGCTGCTCGCTGGCAGAACCCTTGGGGCACAAGCGTCCCCGCGAGATCGGCGAATCGGGATCGCCCTCGATCTGGACCACCCGCTCGTCCTTGACGTACACCCGCTGCCCGCAGCCGACGGCGCAGTACGGGCACACGCTCTGCACGACGCGGTCGGCCGTGGTGGTGCGCGGCGCCAGCGCGCGGGTCTGTTTGGAGGTGACCGCCGAGCCGCGGCCAAGCTTGTCCGTCGAGCGCAACTGGCGCAGGACGGGCCATTCCAGAAACACTTCGCGCAGAGCTTTTTTCGGGGCCATGTCCTAACCCTAGTGCGGTGGGCCCGATCAGCGCACCACGATGGTGTGCTCGCCGCGCGGTATCAGCTCGCCGATGACCGGCGCCCCGGGGATCTCTCCGGCGATCAGCAGCCCACCGGAAGTCTGCGCGTCGGCGAGCAGCAACGCGTCGTCCTCCCCCACGGCGGACAGGTCGACGTGCGGCGCCACCCAGTCGAGGTTTCGCCGGGTGCCGCCGGAGAGGTAGCCGGCCGCCAGCGCCGCCCGCGCGCCGTCCAGGTAGGGCACCGCCGCCGAATCGATCACCGCCGTCACACCGCTGGCCCGCGCCAGCTTGTGCAGATGCCCGAGCAACCCGAAACCGGTGACGTCGGTGGCACATTGGACCCCGGCCGCCAGCGCCGCCGCGGCCGCGTCGGCGTTGAGCGTGGTCATCACGGCGACCGCCTCCTCGAAGCGCTCCCCGGTGGCCTTGTGCCGGTTGTTCAGCACGCCGACACCCAGCGGTTTGGTCAGCGACAGCGGAGTCCCGGGTTTGCCGGAGTCGTTGCGCAGCAAGCGGTTTGGGTCGGCGATCCCGGTGACCGCCAGCCCGTACTTTGGTTCGGGGTCATCGACGCTGTGCCCGCCGGCCAGGTGGCAGCCGGCCAGTGCGCACACTTCCAGCCCGCCGCGCAGCGTCTCGGCGGCCAACTCGAACGGCAGCACCTCGCGCGGCCAGCCCAGCAGATTCACCGCGACAACCGGGCGCCCGCCCATCGCGTAGACGTCGGACAGCGCGTTGGTGGCAGCGATGCGGCCCCAGTCGTAGGCGTCGTCGACCACCGGGGTGAAGAAGTCCGTGGTCGCGATCAACGCCGTGCCCTCTTGGATGCGCACCACCGCCGCGTCGTCGCCGTTGTCCAGGCCCACCAGCAGCTCCCCGAACGGGTCGCGCGGCGGGTTGGAACCCAGCCCGCGGACCACGTCCTCGAGCTCACCGGGCGGGATCTTGCAGGCGCAGCCGCCCCCGTGGGCGTATTGAGTCAATCGGTACGTCACGGCGTCCATGGTGCCCGCGCGCCGAAGGCTGCGACAATTGGCGCCATGGCTCAAGGAGGCGTGTCCGGTCTGGTGACCGGCGCGGTCTTCAAAACCGTCGAACGGCAGTCGCTGTCGTTGGCGGGTTCAATTCCCGTCCGCCTCCGCCATGTTCTTTCGGGTCCGCGATGACCGATCCGCGCCGACGGGTGCCCGGCACCGACACGCTGCTCGCCGATCCGCGGCTGGCCGCGGCGCAACGGGTGCTGGGCCGCGCGCTGGTGAAGTCGGTGATCGCCACGGCCCAGCGGCGGGCCCGCGCGGGCGAGATCGCACCCGAGCAGGTCGCCGAGCACGCGATCGCCGCGCTGCCCGCCACCGCCTCGAGCCTGCGGCCGGTCATCAACGCCACCGGCGTGGTGGTGCACACCAATCTGGGCCGCGCGCCGCTGTCGCGGGCCGCGCTGGACGCGGTGGTCGCCGCCGGCGGGGCCACCGATGTCGAGTTCGACCTGGCGACGGGCCGGCGCGCGCGCCGGGGCCGGGGCGCGCTGGCCGCGCTGGCCGCCGCGGTCCCGACCGCCGGCGGCGTGCACGTCGTCAACAACAACGCCGCCGCGCTGCTGTTGACCGCCATGACGCTGGCCCCCGGCAAGGAGATCGTGCTCAGCCGCGGCGAACTGGTGGAAATCGGTGACGGCTTCCGCATCCCCGAGCTGCTGGAATCCACCGGGTCGCGGCTGCGCGAGGTAGGCACCACCAACCGCACCAGCCTGCGCGACTACGCCGAGGCGCTGGGCCCGCAGACCGGTTTCGTGCTCAAGGTGCATCCGTCCAACTTCCACGTCACCGGGTTCACCTCGGCCGTGGACGTCGCGACGCTGGCGCCGGAACTGCGCAAGCTCGACGTGCCGCTGGTGGTCGACATCGGCTCGGGCCTGTTGTCGCCGCACCCGGTGCTGCCCGACGAGCCGGACGCGACGTCGATGCTGGCCGACGGCGCCGACCTGGTGACCGCGAGCGGGGACAAGCTGCTCGGCGGGCCGCAGGCCGGGTTGCTCTTCGGCCGCTCCGAGCTGATCGAGCGGATCCGCCGCCATCCCGCGGCGCGCGCCCTGCGGGTGGACAAGTTGACGCTGGCCGCGCTGGAAGCGACGCTGCTCGGGCCGCCCCCGCCGGTGGCCCAGGCGCTGGCCGCCGACGTCGACCGGCTGCGGGCGAGGGCCGAGACGCTGGCCGCCGGGCTGGCAGGGGCTGCGGCGGTGGACTGCGTCGCGGCCGTCGGCGGTGGCGGGGCGCCAGGGGTCGAATTGCCCAGCGCCGCGGTCAGTTTGCCCGAGTCCTACGCGGCCGCGCTCCGGCTCGGCACCCCGCCCGTGGTCGGCCGCCTGGAGGGCGGCCGCTGTCTGCTCGACCTGTGCACGGTGGCACCCGAGGACGACGAGCTGCTGGCCGCGGCGGTACGGGCGTGTTCGTCTTAGCCACCGCCGGACACGTCGATCACGGCAAATCGACTCTGCTGCAACGGATTACCGGGATGTGGCCGGATCGCCTGGCCGAAGAGCAGCGCCGTGGCCTGACCATCGATCTGGGCTTCGCGTGGACCGAGCTGGACGGGCGCCAGCTCGCGTTCGTCGACGTGCCGGGCCACGAGCGGTTCGTGGCCAACATGCTGGCAGGCCTGGGGCCAGTCCCCTTGAACGGCGGAGTGGTGTTCGTCGTCGCGGCCACCGAGGGGTGGATGCCGCAGTCGGAGGAACATCTGGCGGCGCTGGACGCGCTCGGCGTCCGCCACGGGCTGCTGGTGATCAGCAAGGCCGACCTCGCCGATCCGGGCCCGGCCGTCACCCAGGCGTCCGAACGGCTTGCCGCCACCTCGCTCGCCGGTGCTCCCGTGGCTATCGGCACCGACCTGGGCCGGGTGCGCGCCGAACTGGTGGCGCTGACCGACCGGCTGCCCGCCCCGGACCCCGCGGCCGACGTGCGGCTGTGGGTGGACCGCAGCTTCACGGTCCGGGGTGCCGGGACGGTCGTCACCGGCACGCTGGCCGCCGGCACGGTGCGGGTGGGCGACGAACTCGAGCACGCCGGGCGCCGCGTCACCGTCCGCGGGCTGCAATCGTTGGGCCGCAACCATTCCGAGGTCGGCGCGGTGGCCCGGGTCGCGCTGAATCTGCGCGGCGTCGACCGGCACGACATCGGTCGCGGGGACACCGTGCGCACGCCGGGCGCCTGGCTGGACACCGCGGAGATCGACGTGGCCCTGCGATCGGCGGACTCGCTGGGCCGCCAGCTCATGCTCCATGTCGGGTCGGCGGCTGTGCCGGTGCAGGTTCGCCGGCTGGGGCCGGCCGCGGCGCGCCTGCGGCTGGCCAGGCCGCTGCCGTTGCGGGTGGGCGACATCGGGTTGCTCCGCGACCCCGGACAGCACCGGATCGCGGCGGGCATCGGGGTGCTCGACGTCCGCCCTCCCGCGCTGCGGCGGCGCGGCGCGGCGCGGGTTCGCGCCGCAGAACTGGCCACCGGCCAGGTCCGCGCCCCCGACGTCGCGCGCGCGGCCGACCTGCGCGCCATGGGTCTGCCGCCGCGCGGGCAGCGGGTGGGCGACTGGGTGGTGGACCCGCAGTGGTGGGCGGCGCGGCGCGAGGATGCCACCGCGGCGGTGCGGCGCTGGGTGGGCGAGCACGACATCGCGGCGGGCATGCCGCTCGAGACGTTGCGGCAGCAGGTCGGGTTGCCCGCCGCCGAATTGCTGCCGAAGTTGCTGGACGGCACGGGTCTCGAGGTGGCCGACGGGTTGGTCCGCCCGCCCGCGTCGGGCCTGCCGGCCCGCGTCGACAAGGCCGTGCGCACGGTCGAGGACTGGCTGGCCGCCGAGCCGTTCCGGGCGCCCGAGGCCGACGAGCTGGCCGAGCTGAACCTGGGTCCTCGCGAGCTGGCCGCGGCGGTGCGGGCCGGGCGGCTGACGCGGATCGCCGACGGGGTGGTGCTGGGGCCCGACGCGCTGGACCGGGCCGCCACCGTGCTGGCGGGCCTGTCCCAACCGTTCACCGTCAGCGAGGCGCGCCGGGCGCTGGGCACCACCCGGCGGGTGGCGGTGCCGCTGCTGGAACACCTCGACGCCCGGCGCGCGACGCGCCGCGGCGATGACGGAACCCGGGTGGTGCTCTGACCCGGTGGGCTACAGCCGCTCTTTGACAGCGGCCGAGAGGCGGGCGCCGTCGGCCTTGCCGGCGGCGATCGCGGTGGCGGCCTTCATCACCATGCCCATCTGCTTCATCCCGGGGCGTTCGCCGATTACCTCGGCGACCTGCGCGATCGCGGTGTCCGCGACGTCGGCCACCTCGGCCTCGGTGAGCGGGGTGGGCAGGTACTCGTCGATGATCCGGCCCTCGGCGTGCTCGTTGGCGGCGAGCTCCCCGCGGCCGTTCTGGGTGTAGATCTCCGCGGATTCGCTCCGCTTGCGGGATTCCTTGGCCAGGACCTTGATGACCTCTTCGTCGGTGAGGTCTCTGGCCTCCTTGCCGGAGACCTCCTCGGTCTGGATCGCGGCTAACAGCATGCGCAGGGTGGCCGTTCGCAACTTGTCCTGGGCCTTCATCGCCGCGGTCAGGTCCGACCGGATCCGGGCTTTGAGTTCCGCCATGTCTGAGACGCTACGCGCCGGGTGGGGGGTCGACGTTGTGAAATGCCCCGGCCGCCGACAGGATGGAGCCCATGACGAACGACGCGCCCGGCTGTAAAGGCCGCGGGGTTCGGTGAGCGCGCCGCCGCCTGGTAATCCGGTTGGTCCGCCACCGGCATACGGCCCACCACCTCAATACGGTCCGCCGCCGGGATACGGCCCACCGCCATACGGCCCGCCCGCGTATGGCCCGCCGCCCGGCTACCCGCCCCCGTCGGGCTACGGCCCCCCGCCGGGCTACGGCGCTGCGCCCGGATACGGGCCGCCCTCGGGTTATGGCGCCGCACCGGGCTACGGATCGCCGCCACCGTTCGGGCCGCCGTCGGGCTACGGAGCAGTCAAACCCGGGATCATCCCGCTGCGCCCGCTCACCCTCGGCGACATCTTCAACGGCGCGGTCGGCTATGTCCGAGCGAACCCCAAAGCGACGTTGGGGCTGACCGCCATCGTCGTGGTCATCATGCAGATCATCACCAAGGTCGCGTTCTTCGGGCCGCTGGCCGCCGCCGACAGGTTCGGCAGCGATGCGCCCGGCGAACTGAGCTCGGGGGTGCTGGGCGCCTGGACGGCCTCGGTGGGTGGCGGCATCCTGGTCGGCTGGCTGGGCGGCATGCTGCTGTCGGGCATGCTCACCGTCATCGTCGGGCGGGCGGTGTTCGGGTCACCGATCACCATCGGCGAGACCTGGGCCAAGATCCGTGGGCGGCTGCTGGCCCTGCTCGGCCTGGCCCTGCTGGAAGCCGCCGTGGTGGCGGCCCTCGCCGGGCTGGTCGCGGTGATCATCGGGGTGCTGGCGGCGGTCGGCAACGCCGCGGCGGCCGTGGTGTTGGGCATCCCGTTGGTGCTGGCCGTCCTCGCGTTCCTGACGTACCTGTACACGGTGGTGCTGTTCGCCCCGGTGCTGATCGTGCTGGAGCGGCTGCCGGTCATGGACGCAATCACCCGGTCCTTCAAGCTGATTCGCCACGGCTTCTGGCGGGTGCTGGGCATCCGGCTGCTGACGTTCCTGGTGGCAGCCGTGGTCGCCAACGCCGTAGCGGTGCCCTTCAGCCTCGTCGGCCAGTTCTTCCAGGTCACCTCGTCCAGCACGGCGTTCCTGGTCAGCACCGCGATCCTGTCGGTGGGGGCGGCGATCGGTGAGATCATCACCGCGCCCTTCAACGCGGGAGTCATCGTGCTGCTGTACACCGACCGCCGGATGCGCGCCGAAGCATTCGATCTGGTGTTGCAGAGCGGAGCCGCCCAGGGGCCCTACGCGGCCGCTTCCACCGACAACCTCTGGCTGACCCGGCCCCTGTAAGGGCCGAAAAGGATTGCCGCAGGATGCCTTCCATCGACATCGACCGCGATGCCGCACACCGCGCCGCACAGGACGAGCTCAACAAACCCAGCTATTCGAAGGGCTCCGCGCGAGAACACTTCGTCGACTGGCTCAACGACCTGATCTACCGGCTGCTGCAGAAGACCTCGACGATTCCGGGCGGATGGCTCACCGCCACAGTGCTTTTCATCCTGCTCGCCATCGCGGTGCTCGTCGGCGTCTACGTTCTGCGCCACACCATGCGCACCCGCCGCGGCGGCGACCACTCGTTGTTCGAGGCCGCCCAACTGACCGCCGCCCAGCATCGCGCGACGGCCGAGAACCATGCGGCGCAGGGCGACTGGGCGGCGGCGATCCGTCACCGGCTGCGGGCCGTCGCCCGCCAGCTCGAAGAGACCCGGGTGCTGACACCCGCCCCCGGCCGCACGGCCAACGAGCTGGCCCGCGACGCCGGCGCCGCGCTGCCCCATCTGGCCGGCGAATTGACGCAAGCGGCATCGGCTTTCAACGACGTCACGTACGGTGAACAACCCGGCACCCAGCCCGCCTACCAGATGATCGCCGAGCTGGACGACCACCTGCGGTCCCGCTGGCAGGGCGGACCGCTGGGACCCGGCCGGGCGGAAGCCCCCGAGTCGTGGGCGGCGGTGCGCTGATGGCGACGACCACCGGTGTGACTCCCGAAACCACGCCGCGGCGCTGGCGCACCTGGCGGTGGGTGCTCGTCACGCTGCTGGTGCTCGCGGTCATCGCCGGCGTCGATGCCTATTTGACCGCGCCGCGGCCCGGCGCACGCATGGACCCGGGGGCGACCGGACCCGACGGCGCCCACGCACTGGTGGAATTGCTGCGCAACGCCGGAGTCGACGTCGTGGTGGCCAACAACATCGCCGACGTCGAACACGCGGCGCGCCCCGATGCGCTGATCCTGGTGGCCCAGAGCCAATACCTCACCGACACGCTGCTGGACCGGCTGGCCAGCGTCCATTCGGACCTGCTGCTGGTGGAACCGACGACACGGACCCGCGAGGCGCTGCTGCCGGACATCCGGATCTCGGGCGCCAACGGTTTCGACCTCGACCCGAATTGCACGCTGCGCGAGGCGGTTCGGGCCGGCTCGGTGCGGCTCGGGCCCAGTAACACCTACGAGCCCAAAGGCGGGCGCGCGATGACCCGCTGCTACGACGGCGCGCTGATCCGCTTCCGCGACGACGGCCGCACCATCACAGCGGTCGGCAACACCGACTTCATGACCAACGGCGGCCTGCTGCAAGCGGGCAACGCGGCCCTGGCGATGAACCTCGCCGGCGACCGGCCCCGGCTCATCTGGTACGCGCCGCATCAGGTCGAGGGTGAATCCTCAGCCAAGGCATCGCTTTTCGAGCTGATCCCGCCCAATGTCATCTGGATCGTGGGTCAACTGGCACTGGTAGTGCTGCTGGTCGCCCTGTGGAAGGGCCGCCGCCCCGGGCCCCTGGTGGCCGAGGAGCTGCCCGTGGTGGTCCGCGCGTCGGAGACGGTCGAGGGTCGCGGGCGGCTGTACCGGTCCCGACGGGCACGCGACCGCGCGGCCACCGCCTTGCGCGCCGCCACGGTCGCGCGGCTGCTGCCGCGGCTGGGCCTGGGCGCGGGCGCGTCACCCGATGCGGTGGTGACCACCGCGGCCCAGCGCATCGGATCCGATCCGGCGTTCGTCTCCTACCATCTGTTCGGTCCGCCCCCGACGACCGACAACGACCTGTTACAACTTGGCCGTGCGCTCGACGAAATCGAAAGGCAGGTCGCACACCCGTGACACAGTCCCCTTCCGCTCCACAAGCCGATACCGCCTCATCCCCCACCGCTGAATCGGCACGCGAGGCACTGCTGGCGTTGCGTGGCGAGCTCGCCAAGGCTGTCGTCGGACAGGAGGGCGTGGTCAGCGGCCTGGTGATCGCGCTGCTGTGCCGTGGTCACGTGCTGTTGGAAGGCGTTCCGGGAGTGGCGAAGACGCTACTGGTCCGGGCGCTGTCCGCGGCGCTGCAGCTCGAATTCAAGCGGGTGCAGTTCACCCCCGACCTGATGCCCGGCGACGTGACGGGTTCACTGGTGTACGACGCGCGCACCGCCGCGTTCGTGTTCCGGCCCGGCCCGGTGTTCACCAACCTGCTGCTGGCCGACGAGATCAACCGGACCCCACCCAAGACCCAGGCCGCGCTGCTCGAGGCGATGGAAGAGCGACAGGTCAGCGTCGATGGCCAACCGCAGCCGCTGCCCGACCCGTTCATCGTGGCCGCGACCCAGAACCCGGTCGAATACGAGGGCACCTACCAGCTGCCCGAGGCCCAGCTGGACCGCTTTTTACTCAAACTGAATGTGACGCTGCCGCCGCGGGACGCCGAGATCGCCATCCTGCACCGGCACGCGCACGGCTTCGACCCGCGCGACCTGTCGGCGATCAGCCCGGTGGCCGGGCCCGCCGACCTGGCGGCCGGCCGCGACGCCGTCCAGCGCGTGCTGGTCGGCGACGAGGTGCTCGGTTACATCGTCGACATCGTGGGGGCCACCCGGTCGTCCCCCGCGCTGCAACTGGGCGTGTCCCCCCGCGGTGCCACCGCCCTGCTGGCCACCGCGCGGTCCTGGTCCTGGCTGTCCGGCCGCAACTACGTCACTCCCGACGACGTGAAGGCGATGGCCCGCCCGACGCTGCGGCACCGGGTGATGCTGCGGCCCGAGGCCGAACTCGAAGGGGCCACGCCCGACGGTGTGCTCGACGGGATTCTGGCGTCGGTTCCGGTGCCCCGCTAGTGGTCCTGACCGGACGCACCGGGTTGGTCGCACTGATCTGCGTCCTGCCCATCGCGCTGTCTCCGTGGCCGGCAACGACTTTCGTGGCCCTGCTGATCGCGCTGACGGTTCTGGTGGTCGTCGACATCGTGTTGGCGGCCAGCCCCGCCAGGTTGCGCTACGTCCGTTCCCCGGATCGCTCCGCCCGGCTCGGCCAGCAGGTCGAGTGCGGGCTGTTGATCCGCAACGACGGCCCGCGCAGCTTCCGCGGCCAGATCCGCGACGCCTGGCCGCCCAGCGCCCAGGCGCAGCCGCGCACCCAGCCGATCAACATCGCGGCCGGACAGGACCAGCACGTCACGACCCGGCTGCAACCGCTCCGCCGCGGCGATCAGCGCGCGACGGTGGTGACCGCCCGATCGATCGGTCCGCTGGGGCTGGCGGGACGGCAGGGTTCGCGACAGGTGCCGGGCCAGTTGCGGGTGCTGCCCCCGTTTCTGGCCCGCAAGCACCTGCCGTCGCGACTTGCCAAGCTGCGCGAGATCGACGGCCTGCTGCCCACGCTGGTGCGCGGGCAGGGAACCGAATTCGACTCGCTGCGAGAGTATGTCGTCGGCGACGACGTGCGCTCGATCGACTGGCGCGCCACCGCGCGGCGCGCCGACGTGGTGGTGCGCACCTGGCGGCCCGAACGCGACCGGCGGGTGGTGATCGTGCTCGACACCGGCCGCACGGCGGCGGGTCGGGTCGGTGTCGACCCGACCGCGTCCGATCCGGCGGGCTGGCCGCGGCTCGATTGGTCGATGGACGCCGCGCTGCTGTTGGCGGCCCTGGCATCGCGGGCCGGCGACCATGTCGACTTCCTCGCCCACGACCGGGTGAGCCGGGCCGGTGTGTTCGGCGCCTCGCGCACCGAACTGCTTGCCCAGCTGGTCGACGCGATGGCGCCCCTTCAGCCGACGCTGGTCGAATCCGATTGGCGGGCAATGGTTTCCACTATCGGACTGCGCGCCCGCCGGCGTTCCCTGGTGGTGCTGCTGACCGACCTCAACGCGGCCGCCCTCGACGAGGGCCTGCTGCCCGTGCTGCCGCAACTGTCGGCTAAGCATCGTCTGCTACTGGCCGCGGTTTCCGACCCGCGCGTCGACCAAATGGCCGTCGGGCGTTCGGACGCCGCGGCGGTCTATGACGCGGCGGCCGCCGAACGATCCCGCAACGACCGCGGCGCGATCGCCACGCGGCTGCGCCGCAGCGGGGTGGAAGTCGTCGACGCGCCGCCCACCGAACTGGCACCGGCGCTGGCCGATCACTACCTGGCGATGAAGGCGACCGGGCGGCTGTAGCGATCGCCGCTCAGCGGGTCGGGACGAAGTCCGGCGCGTCCTCCATGTCACCGCTTTCGCCGGCCTGCACGCCGCGGCGGCCGAAGTAGACGATGTAGGACAGGAACGCCACCTCGGCGAGGACGCCGATGCCCACCCGCACGAACGTCGGCAACGGTGACGGCGTCACCAGCGCCTCGATCAATCCCGAAACCAGCAGCACCGCAACCAGACCCACGGCGACCGAGACGACGGCACGCCCCTGCTCGGCGAGCACCTGCCCTCGGGGCCGGTCGCCAGGGGCGATCACCGACCAGCCCAGCCGCATTCCCGTTGCCCCCGAAAGGAATACCGCCGTGAGTTCGAGCAGTCCGTGCGGGGCGAGCAGACCCAGCAGCAGGCCACCCTTGCCGGCCGGAAACATCAGGCCGGCAATGACGCCCAGATTGGCGGCGTTCTCGAACAGCACGAACGGGATGGGCAGCCCCAGCACCACGGACAGCGCGATGCATTGGGCGGACACCCAGGAGTTGTTCACCCAGATCTGCAGCGCGAACGCGGCGGCGGGATGTTCGCTGTAATAGGACTCGACATCGTGGTTGACCAATTGCGCGATGTCACTGGGCGTTCCGAGGGCGGACTGGACGTCGGGACTGCCGGCGACCCACAACGCGACGATCACGACGACGGCGAAGAACGCCGCCGCCGTGGCCAGCCACCACCGCCAGGTGCGGTACGCCACGACCGGGAAGGACACCGTCCAGAACCGGGTGAACGCGCTGCTCAGTGGCGCGTGGGCGCCCGTCACCGCCGAACGGGCCCGCGCGACCAGGCTGGAGAGCCGACCGATCAGCAGCGAATCCGAGGACGCCGAGCGCAGCATCGACAGATGGGTGGAGACCCGCTGATAAAGCTCGACGAGTTCGTCGATTTCCGCACCCGACAACGACCGGCGCCGCCCGATCAATCGGTCCAGGCGGTCCCAGGTAGGGCGATGGGCCAGCACGAACGCATCGACATCCACCCTGGGCAGCCTAATCGCATTCCCGGCGCAGCAAAGTGCGGCCGGCCACGCGGGCCCAACCTGTACCGTTCGAAGTTATGTCGGAGGTGGTGACCGGGGACGCTGTGGTGCTCGATGTGCAGATCGCCCAGCTGCCGGTGCGGACGCTGAGCGCGCTGATCGACATCACGGTCATGGTCATCGGTTACCTGCTCGGCCTGATGTTGTGGGCTGCCACCCTGAGCCAATTCGATACCGCGCTGAGCAACGCGATCCTGCTGATTTTCACGGTGCTGGTGATCGTGGGCTATCCCCTGGTGCTCGAAACGGCGACGCGCGGGCGCTCGGTGGGCAAGATCGCGATGGGGCTGCGGGTGGTGTCCGACGACGGTGGCCCAGAACGCTTCCGCCAGGCCCTGTTTCGCGCCCTGGCGGCGCTGGTGGAAATCTGGATGCTGTTCGGCAGCCCGGCCGTCATCTGCAGCATCCTGTCCCCCAAGGCCAAACGGATCGGCGATATCTTCGCCGGCACGGTGGTGGTCAACGAACGCGGGCCCCGCCTCGGGCCCCCGCCGATGATGCCGCCGTCGTTGGCGTGGTGGGCCTCGTCGCTGCAGCTGTCGGGGATGTCCGTCGGCCAGGTCGAGGTTGCGCGCCAATTCCTTTCCCGGGCAACGCAGCTCGACCGTCAGCTGCGCGTGCAGATGGCATACCGGATCGCCGGTGACGTGGTGGCCCGCATCGCGCCGCCGCCACCGCCCGGCGCCCCGCCGGAACTCGTGCTCGCCGCCGTCCTCGCCGAGCGGCACCGTCGCGAACTGGCCCGGCTGCGCCCCGCCATGCCCGGGCCAGGGCAGACGGGGCCGGCGCCGTGGCCACCGACCGCCCCCGCCTACGGCCCCCAAAGCTGGCCCGGCCCGCCGCCGCCGCAAGTCCCCGGATGGCCGGACCCGCGTTCGAATCACCCCGGCCCGGGAGACTCCTCGGCTCCGGGCGGTTTCTCAGTACCGCACTAGCCCGCCACGCTCGCCGCCATCAGGGCGACGTCGGCGATCAGCAATGCCCATCCGCACAGCGGGACCGCGATGCCCCAACGGCGCTTGGCGGTGAAAATCGAGACGATGATGGCGAGGACGGCGACCGCGGGCGCGCCGTAGAACGCCACGCCGAAATTGATCCCGCCGTGGCCCAGGTTGGGACAGCTGCGATCGCTGCAGCCATCGGTGCTCATGACCGCACCCAGCGCGAAGAGCATCACCAGGGCGGCACCGGGCACCGTCGCCAGCGCCAAACCCCAATTGACCCACGGCCGGGCGTTGGGGCGCCGCGCGCCGCCGGGTCGCCCGTACGCGGCCGGGCCCGCGGGGCCGCCGCCCACCGTGAGGTTGTTGTTGGTGTCCATCCCGATAGCTGGTACCCGCGTCCGGCGCATGCAAACCGCGTCGCGCCCCGGCCGTGGGTGGGCAATCACCGATCTCCGCAGCTCAGCGACCACGCACGCGCCATGTTCAACATATCCAGTTGCATCGCGATAGTTTCCGATATATCGTGATGTTTCGTAGCGCGCGATCGGTGCGCGACCCACCAACGTAAGGACACACCAATGAGCAACCCATTCACTCCCCCAGAAGGTCCATTCGCCGGCCGACCCGGCTTCGGATTCGGTTTCGGCTCCGGCCCGGTCGACCGGCGCGCCCTGCACGAAGCGCGGCGCCAGGCCCGGCGGGACTTTCGCGAGCATCTACGCGACCACGCCGGCAGCCACGACGGCCCGCTCGGCTTCGGTCCCGGTTTCGGCCCGGGCTTCGGTCCCGGTTTCGGTCCGGGCTTCGGCCCCGGTGGCCGGCGCGGCGGATGGCGCCGTGGCGGCCCGGGTCGCGGCAAGCGCGGTGACGTGCGAGCCGCCATCCTCAAGCTGCTGGCCGAGCGGCCGATGCACGGCTACGAGATGATTCAGCTGATCGCCGAGCGCAGCAACGGACTGTGGAAGCCGAGCCCCGGTTCGGTGTACCCGACGCTGCAGCTGCTCGACGACGAAGGCCTGATCACCGCGAGCGAAACCGAAGGCAGCAAGAAGCTTTTCGAGCTGACCGAGCAGGGCCGCACGGCGGCGGAGAAGATCGAGACCCCGCCGTGGGACGAGATCACCGAAGGCGCCGACCCGGCCGATCTGCGGGCCAACTGGCAAGAGGGCAGGCGGTGGGAGCCGGCGTGGAACGACGAGCAGCGCGCCGCCGGTTATGCGGGCTGGCGCAAAGCCGTGCAGCGGACCCTGGATTGGGTCTCCGTAACCTGAGGGGTCACGTGACGTGACCCGATCCAGGGCCCGCTCAGCGGCACTCAGTCTTCGCCGAGGATGCCGTAGATCTCACGCCGCGCATTGTTGAGGATCTCGACGATGCGCTGCTGCTGTTCGGCGGACGCGGTGTGGGCGGACTGCCCGACCGCGCCGAACAACTGGCCTACCGCCGCCCGCAGATTCAGGTGCCCCGGGTCGGCGCCTTCGGTGATCTCGTCCCACGGCGGGGTCTCGATCTTCTCCGCCGCCGTGCGGCCCTGCTCGGTC
>NZ_LZLU01000199.1:0-4700 GCF_001673415.1 Mycobacterium sp. 1165196.3
GCCGTGTCCGGGACCGATCGGCGAACGCGCCGACTGGTGGTGGTACACACCCTTCCAACCCCAACCACCACCGACAATTAACTAGGTGCCCTACGGCCGCCGATCATGACCAGCAACGGCCCTATCCTCAAACAGGTTGGAGCATCAGAGAATTCAACGCGGACCTAGTCCCGGCACGATGTCGCCCAGGCTGAACGTCACCGGCTGTTCGAGCTGTTCGTAGGTGCACGAGCGTGGGTCGCGGTCCGGGCGCCACCGGTTGAACTGCGCGGTATGACGAAACCGCCGGCCTTCCATATGGTCATAGCGGACCTCGACCACCCGCTCGGGCCGCAGCGGCACGAACGACAGATCCTTGCCGGCGTTCCAGCGGGAAAATTCGTTCTTCCGAGGCGTCCGTTCGCCGGCTTCGTGCGCGGCCCAATTCCACGGGTGGCCGTCGAAATCGGTGACGAGCGACTGTAATTCGCTGAACAGCCGCCGCCGCTCGGCCATCGGGAACGCACCGATCACCCCGACGGACGCCAGTTGGCCGTCATCTTGATACAGACCCAACAACAACGAACCGATCGCGTCGGCACCGGACTTGTGCACCCGATAACCCGCGACCACACAGTCGGCGGTCCGCTCGTGCTTGATCTTGAACATGATCCGCTTGTCCGGCTGATACGTGATGTCCAGCGGCTTGGCGATCACGCCGTCGAGGCCGGCGCCCTCGAATTCGTTGAACCAGCGCTGCGCGGTGTCCAGATCGGTCGTCGCCGGCGTGACGTGGATCATGCGGCCCGGCCGGGCCGCTGAAGACACAGCGTCGACCAGGGCGGCGCGCCGCTCGGTGAAGGGCCGCCGCGTGTAGTCGTCGTCGCCGAGGGCGAGTAAGTCGAACGCTATGAAGGACGCCGGCGTGGTCTGTGCGAGCATGCGCACCCGCGAATCCGCCGGATGAATCCGTTGTTGCAGCGCCTCGAAATCCAGGCCCCGGTCGGTGGCGATGACGATCTCACCGTCGATCACGCAGCGCTGCGGCAGCTCGGCCCTCACCGCGGCGACCAGCTCGGGGAAGTAGCGGGTCATCGGCCGTTCATTGCGACTGCCCAGCTCGACCTGGTCGTGGTCGCGAAAGCAGATCGACCTGAAGCCGTCCCACTTGGGCTCGTAGGACGCATCGGCGGGAATCGAGCGCACCGACTTCGCCAGCATCGGCGACACCGGCGGCATGACAGGGAGGTCCATAGCCTGATTGTGCTGGAATCGGAGGTATGGCTGCTGCAGAAGAGCTCGACGTCGACGGCATAGCGGTGCGGCTGACCAATCCGGACAAGGTGTATTTCCCCAAACTGGGATCGAAAGGCACCAAGCGGCACCTGGTGGATTACTACCGTGCGGTGGCGGGTGGTCCGATGCTCGACGCGCTGCGCGACCGGCCCACCCACCTGCAGCGGTTCCCGGACGGCGTGGACGGCGAGGAGATCTACCAGAAGCGGATCCCGCAGCACCATCCCGACTACCTGCAGACGTGCCGGGTGACCTTTCCGTCGGGGCGGACCGCCGACGCGCTGAAGGTCACCCATCCGGCGGCTGTCGTGTGGGCGGCGCAGATGGGCACGGTCACCCTGCACCCATGGCAGGTGCGCTGCCCGGACACCGACCACCCCGACGAACTGCGCATCGATCTGGATCCGCAGCCCGGCGTCGCCTTCGACCAGGCGCGCACGGTCGCGGTCGACGTGCTGCGGCCGCTGCTCGACGAACTGGGGCTGGCGGGATATCCGAAGACATCGGGCGGTCGCGGTATCCACGTGTTCCTGAGGATTGCGACCGATTGGGACTTCATCGAGGTACGCCGTGCCGGCATCGCCTTGGCCCGCGAGGTCGAGCGCCGTGCGCCCGATGCCGTCACCACCTCCTGGTGGAAGGAAGAACGTGGCGAGCGCATCTTCATCGACTTCAACCAGAACGCCCGGGACCGCACCATGGCGTCGGCGTATTCGGTGCGACGCACGCCGATCGCGACCGTTTCGATGCCACTGACATGGGACGAGCTGGCCGACGCCGAGCCGGACGATTACACCATGGCGACCGTGCCCGATCTAATCAAGGACCGGGAAGACCCTTGGGCCGCAATGGATGATGCGGCCCAATCGATCGCTGCCCTATTGGAAATGGCCGACGCCGACGAGGAGCGCGGGCTGGGGGACATGCCGTATCCGCCGAACTACCCGAAAATGCCCGGCGAGCCCAAACGCGTTCAGCCCAGCCGGGATCGAGATCTCAAAAACGAGAAGGACTAGCCGAAACGCGCGGACTTTCCTCGGCCGCGTTTTACCGTCCCGCGCCGCTGCGCCCAAGTGAGGATCTCAACGCTATCACTCGGGGCGTCCCCGCAAAAGGCATTGCATTGCGCCGCAGTGGCTTGAGTCGATTTGTCACGGTGACAACTTGGAACTTCAATCCCGTGATGCCAACCGGATTCAAACCGCACGAATTCCCGCACCCGATCCGTCAAGGCGTCGGGGCCAACGGCTTTGGGAACCGTTTGGCCGAGGAGAATAGTTTACCGCCATCGCGTGCAAAGGCCACCCAAGCAATTCGCGACGAGCGTGCGCGCCCCGAATAGAACCGATGGCGCCAGCAAACCCTTGCTGCCCAGCGTTTTTCGTGCCACCAGGGCGCGGTTCATGCTGCCACGTTCCTATCCGCCAGGCCGGCGCGTAGCGGAATTTGACCGTGCGAATGCGGACACCCAATGCCATGGAGAAACTGCTCGACAGGCCCAGGAAACGGGCCCTACCACGGAATGGACACGGGGTGATCCAGACCCTGCCGGTAGCCCGGCAGACCTACATCGTGCAGGTCAGATTGGGTCCGCAATCGATTGTTATCGGCGTCGTGCAGCCGGAAGCCGTGATGGCGGTGAAGGTGAGGATCAAACCAAGAACAACTTTGTATTTCAGACCAGACATGACCACTCCGTCCGTAGGAGAAATCTGACGCCCGAGAGTAGGAATATTACGCGCCGCGCCCTCGTATGAGTATGGGAATGAGTAATTTTCATTCAATTACTTCACCTGACTGAAAGCCGTCGAGTAGCGGTCGTCAATTTGGGCCGTCTTACGGCGCCAGTTCAGAAAGTTACCGCCAAAGTCGAGTCCTGCTGTGCCGCAAAGGGGTACTTGAATGCCGATCGGCGCCGTGGCGCAAACGTGTTGGCTAAAAACAGGATACAAACTCGTTCTAACGGCAGAAATCGGACTTTCAGTACGGAATTCCTCACGAGGCTCAACTGCGGGTACGAAATCTCGTTCCGTAGGCTCAGGTGCTATGTCGGTGACAGCTCGGTTATGCACCGTGACATTCGCGCTGCTACTGTCGACAATTCCCGTCGCCGGCGCGGCCGCCGCGGAGCCGGCCGCGCCGGCGACGAAACAAATCGGCGAAAGATTGGTCGGCTGGGACACCTATCGGCGGCTCGATCGGCTGCCGTATTTGCACCCCGGCTCGCAGACTCTGCAGGTATCCAGCTTCGATCGCAGTGGCGGCGATTACGAAATATCGACGGGCAATCGCAACGGCAGCGGCGGGTGCTTGGCGCCGGGAGGCGCCGGCTGCGTCATCGCGGAGGATCACGGTGCCGGAGAGATCGAATCGATCTGGTTGACCCGCGACGGCGGCAATCTTCGCGCACTCGGAAACATCCGCATCGAGCTGGACGGGCAGACCGTGGTCGACACTCCGCTGCAATCGTTGGTCGACGGCAACCTGGGGGCACCTTTCGTGTGGCCGCTGGTCGCCAACGCCGCTCAATCGCCGGGAGGCGACTACATCAAGGTGCCGATGCCGTATCGGCGTTCGATGCGGGTCAGCATCACATCCCATTTGGAGTACTACCACGTCGACTATCGGCAGTTTCCCAACGCCGACGGGGTCGACACCTTTTCACCGACCGACCCCGCGCTCGACGTGCTGGACATGCTGCGAGCCGCCGGTACGGCCGACCCCAAACCGGCCGCCACGGTTGCCGCGCACACCAATCGGGTCATCGAGCTGGCCCCCAGCGCCGGACAAACCATCGCCGAAACGACTGGCCCGGCGACTGTTTCGGCACTGCGGCTGCAGCTGCCCGAGCCGGCGACTGCGCAGCTGACCACCTTGCGGCTACAGATCGAGTTCGACGGCCGGACCATGGTGGACTCCCCATTAGGTGAGTTCTTCGGCGCCGGGCTGGGGGCCAACCCCGTGCGATCGCTGATGTTCGCCACCACTGCGCAGCACGATGGATCACTGCTGCTATGCGCTTGGTGGCCAATGCCTTTCGCGCAGTCAGCGCGCGTAACACTGGTCAACGCGGGCGCGGATGTGGTGTCCGGGATAGACAGCGACGTCGCCACCACTCCCGACGCCCAGTGGGCGTCCGCGCTGAGCAGCGGCCGAGCCGGCTACTTCACCGCGCGCTCGCATGCCGGGCCGACGGCACTCGGCCAGGACTGGTTGTTCGCCGAGGAACAGGGACGCGGCAAATTCGTCGGTGTCAGCCAGACCATCCGCGGCAATCGAACCAAAACGGCGTTCAGTGACGATGCCCCTTACTTTCTCGAGGGTGCCGAGCGGGTCTACACCGACGGCGCCGCGTCCCCGCAGTGGTACGGCACCGGCACCGAGGACCTGTATGAGGGCGGCTGGTACTTCAAGGGCGGCACCCA
>NZ_LZLU01000200.1:0-6255 GCF_001673415.1 Mycobacterium sp. 1165196.3
GACACCGCGTTCGGACGGCTCAGCAGCCGGATCGATCCGGCGTCGACGGGCTCGTTCTGGGAGCTGACCGCCGACAAGAACCTGCGATCCTTCGACGATGTGGTGGCGCGGCTGGGCCGCAATGCCGCGGGTCTTCATGTCCTCGCCGGGGAGCCGGCGTCGGGGCCGCGCCGAGTGCTCGATCCCGCGATCTACCGGGAAGCCGCGCTGCGCCTGGACCGCCATTTCACGATCTCGGTCATCGACTGCGGTTCGACCATGGACGCGCCGCTCACCCAGGAGGTCCTGCGCGACCTCGATGCGCTGATCGTGGTGTCCTCCCCCTGGGCCGACGGCGCATCCGCCGCCGCGCGGACCATGGAGTGGCTGGCGGATCAGGGCCTGGCTGCGCTGTTGGGCCACACCATCGTGGTGCTCAACGATTCCGACGGTCATGCCGACAAACGCACCCGGGCGTTGCTCGCCCGCGAATTCACCGACCATGGCCGGCCGGTGATCGAAGTGCCCTTCGATCCCCACCTGCGGCCCGGCGGCGTGATCGACGTGGGTCACGAGATGGCCCCGGCCACGCGGCGCAAATTCCTCGAGATCACCGCGACCATCGCCGGATACTTCGCGGCGCGTCCGCACGGCGGCGCAGACCACGCGGGCATGCCGAACTAAGCCCGCGCCGACGGGTCGGCGATCGCCTCGATCTTCATGACCCGGGCCCCGCGGATCGTCAGCACGATGACGGCGAACAGGCGGCGCTCGCTGAAGGCCAGCAGCACCGGTCCCCCGACGGGGCCGCTGACCAGGGTCACGTCCGGCCACAGGTAGCGCAACAGGTTGGTGGCCACCGCATCTGGCCCGTGGTTGATCTGCTGTGGCGGCGCCGGGTCCGCGAGGATGGTGCCCACGCCCCACACCGTCGGATCCAGGACGGCGGCCAACGCTTCGAGGTCACCGTTGGCGCATGCGGTGATGAACTTCTCGGTCACCAATTGGTGTTCGGCCGATGCGACTTCACTCAATTTCGGTTGTGCCGCATGGAATTTCGTGCGCGCCCTGCGCGCCAGCTGGCGGCAGGTGCCGACCGGGCGGCCCACGGTCTGCGAGATCGAGTCGAACGGGACGCCGAACACGTCGTGCAGCACGAAGGCGACCCGCTCAGCGGGGCTGAGCCTGCGCAGGACTTCGAGCAGGGCGGTGCGGATCTCGTCGTCGAGCGTGACCCGGTCGGCCGGGTCGAAGCGGCCTGGCGCCGGTTGCTCCGCAACCTCTCCGGGCCGTTCGTATCGGGCGCGGGCCGAACGCACCTGGTCCAGGCACAGCCGGCTCGCCACCACGGTCAGCCAGCCCCGGGCGTCCTCGATCTCGCTCACGTCGGCGCGCGAGAATCGCAAAAAGGCCTCTTGCGCAACGTCTTCCGCGTCGCCGATGTCGCCCAGCATCTGGTAGGCGAGGTTGACCAGGTATGGGCGGTGCCGACGCCAGGCCTCGCCGACCTGGTCGCCGGTGGACTGCGACTGGTTCATGACTCTTCGACGATCTGCTGGGGCGAAAAGTTACACGTTCTCCCGGGTAACTTTCCCACCTTTTGCCTCGTCGTTTCTCCCAGTGCACAAAGTTCACGGAAAGGATGCCCATCATGACCATCGTCATCACCGGTGCGACCGGCAACGTCGGACGCCCACTCGTCACCGAACTGCTGGCCGCGGGAGCCCGCGTGCGGGCGGTCACCCGGCAACCGGGGCCGGCCGGATTCCCCCCCGAGGTGGAGGTGTTCGGCTCGGCCGCCGAGGCGCTACCCGGTGCCTCCGCGGTCTTCCTGAATTCGCGGGCGCTGGGTGCGCAACTCGAAGACGTGGTGGCCCGGTGCGGGCCCGCCGGTGTCAGCAAGCTGGTGGCGTTGTCGGCGATCAACGCCGACGACGACGTCGCCCGGCAACCGTCCCGGTTCCGCGGCGACCGCAACCGGGAGGTCGAGCGCCTCGCCGTCGACTCCGGTTTGGACTGGGTCAGCCTGCGGCCCACGGTGTTCGCCACCAACTTCGCCGGAATGTGGTCGGCGCAGATCCGCGCCGGCGACGTCGTCGCCGGACCCTACGCCGCGGCATCGGCCGCCCCGATCGTCGAGACCGACATCGCCGGCGTCGCGGCGCACGCTCTGCTCACCGACGAGCTTGCCGGGCAACGCATCCCGCTGACCGGTCCGCAGGCCTTCACCAACGCCGAGCTGGTCGAGGTCATCGGCGCCGTCCTGGGCCGGCCGCTGCAGTACCTCGAGATCCCCGCCGATGCCGTGCGGCAACGATTCGTCGGGTTGGGCTTCAGCGCCGCATTCGCCGACGCCTACCTCGCCATGCAGGCCGAGACGCTCGACAACCCGGCCCTGGTCACCCACGACGTGGAGAAGATCCTCGGTCGGCCGCCAGTCCCGTTCGCGCACTGGGTTTTCCAACACCGAGCGATGTTCAGCAACGAGAAACAAGGAGTCTGAGATGACCGATCCACGCCCCCCGCGCTACCTCAAGCCCATGAACAAGTTCATGATGGCGGTCCAACGGTTGGGGATCCCGACGGGGCCCGCCATGGTGCTCACCGTGCCCGGCCGCAAGTCGGGCCAACCGCGCCGAACCCCGATGACGCCCTTCAACTTTCGGGGCGGCCTCTACGTCGTGGCCGGTTACCCCGGCGCCGACTGGGCCGCGAATGCGCGGGCGGCCGGCACCGGCACGCTGAGCCGCGGCCGACGGTCACGCCCGGTGCGGATCGTCGAACTCTCCGCCAGCGAGGCGCGACCGGTGCTGCGCGCCTTCCCCACCGAGGTCCCGGTCGGGGTGGCCTTCGCCAAACGCTCGGGCATGGTGCGGGACGGCACCCCCGACGAGTTCGAGGCGCTGGCGGGTCGGTTGGCCGTTTTCCGCTTCGAACCGGCCTAGCCGCGTCACCAGACGATGGCCGCCATGTCGCGGTTGTCCGAGCACACGCTGCGCACCGCGGCCTGGATGTCCGCCGAGGTGATGATCTGCAGATCCTCGACCGTCACCGGTTGACCCGCCCGCTTTTGGGCCACCACCCGGGTGTCGCGGAAACCCTCGGCGCGCTCCACGACGTTGCGGGCGAACCTACCGTTCTGCATGGCGTCGATGCCGTGGCGTCCGCCCGGGGTGGTGTAGTTGCGGATCGTCGTCGCCGCGTCCAGGAACGTTTCTTTGGCGCCATCGTCGAGCAGGCTGGCGCGCGGCGTGGCGTAGCGGTGCGCGATCTCGACGATCTCCGCCGGCGAATAGGACTCGAAACGCAGCTTGCGGTTGAACCGGCCGGCCAAACCCGGGTTCACGGTGAGGAAGGCGTCCACCTGATCTTCGTAGCCCGCCCCGATGAAGCAGAAGTCGAACCGGTGCACCTCCAGCGCCACCAGGAGCTGGTTGACGGCCTCCATGCCGATCATGTCGGGCGTGCCGTCCTGATGGCGCTCGATCAGCGAGTAGAACTCATCCATGAAAATGATTCGGCCCAGCGACTTTTCGATCAGCTCGTTGGTTTTGGGCCCCGATTCGCCGATGAAGTGGCCGCAGAAATCCGACCGGCGCACCTCGCGGATCTCGGGGTGGCGCACGATTCCCATGCCGGCGTAGATCTTGCCCAGCGCCTCGGCGGTGGTCGTCTTACCGGTACCGGGCGGACCCACCAGCAGCATGTGGTTGGTCTGACCCTCCACCGGCAGGCCATGCTCGAGCCGCATCATCCGCACTTCGAGTTGGTCCTCCAGCGCCGCGACCGCTTGCTTGACCGCGGCCAGTCCCACCTGCTTGGCCAGCAGCTTGCGGCCCTCGGCCAACAGCTCGGCGCGCACGTCGGCGGCGGCGGCGTCGTCGAGTTCGTCGCGGCTCTTGGCCGACGAGGCGTCCCATCGATCGGTGCGGCTGTTGATGGTTTCCTCGTCGGTGACCACCAGGTGCAGGTTCGGGTCGGCCAGTGCCTCTTTGGCCGCCTCGGTCAGGACGCCGTTGATGGTGGCCTTGGATAGCCAGATCTGGGCCTTGTCCTCCTCGCGCAGCTGACGGTGCACCATCCCCCGCACATAGGCCAGATCGGCGACCAGCAGCGGAATGTCGGCCGGTCCGATCGACGCGGTCAGCACATCGGCGTCGAAGCGCGACGACGACTGGGTGTGCCCAATCACGTCGACGCGGTCCAGCCAGTCCAGCGCCACCCGGCCCTGCCCGAGATGGGCGGCGGCATGGGCGGCCAGCGCGCAGATCGACGCGGTCACCGCCGACATGACGATGGCCTGGGCGGGCAACTCGTCGGCGGCGGCCAGCAAGACGTCCGGCCAGCGTTGGGTCCGGTACATCAAGAACGTGCGGGCCAGCTGGTGCCACTGATAGTTGGTCCAGGAATCGAGCAGGTCACGGTTGGCCAGCAGCCGGTCCGCCTCGGCGTACTCCCCGGCGATCGTCAACGCGGACGCCAACGCCAGCCCCACCTGTGACGCGTCGGTGACGGTGATGCCGATGTAGGGACCCAGCTGGATCTCGGCGGCCAGCGTCTGCCCGATGCGCGTGGTTTCGCGGTGCAGCCATTCGCTGGTGGCGTAGAGCTGCCGCAACGACGCCAGGTCGTTGTCACCGCACGCGATGCGCCCCAACCAGGCGTCGGCCATCGACGGGTCGGCGTCGGTGGCAGCGACGAACTCCGGCAGCGCCGCCGCCCGGCCCTGCCGGCTCTTGATCGCCATGGCACGATCGAAATACCTTCGGGCGGTTTGCAAATCACCCATCACAACCCCTCGCGGCACTGCGCTCATCACACCGTGCCTCAAACTCGTGTTTCTGACCTGCTACGTGCCGACCGAGATGCCCACCGGCTCGAGACTGACGTAGCGGTTCTCGGCGCGGAACATGTCCATCTCGACGAGCCAATTCTCTCCTGCTGCACTGACGTTGACCACCGCCGGCCCGAGTTGCTCGATGATCACCTCGAAGCCGTTCCGATGCGCCTCGGAGAGGCGGGCCCCCGCGGGGGCGATGGTGATCACCGTCGCCGGTCGCGGGGTCGGGGAGATCGCCGCCTCGATACCGCCGCCCTCGAGCGCGCCCGCGCCGCCCCCCCGTCGCGGGGCGTACTCGACGACGCTGACGGTGGTCCGCGGTGCGGGACGCGGGCTGTTGACCACGCTGATCTCCGGCATGCGCACGCTGATCCAGCGCGACATGTCGCGGGTGTGCACGCACACCCGTTCGCCGGCGCCGGCGGTCCGGATTACGATCCGCTTGGCGATCGGGTCGTCGGCGGCGACGAACACGCGCGACAGCTCACCGGCGTCGGTGACCGGCACCAGCAGCCGGTCGCCGTTGCTGAGCTTGCCGATCAGCACGCCCGATGGTCCGATCTCGGTGATCAGCTCGGCCGGCAACGGGCTGCGCCGCAATCCACGCAGGTGCGGACGGGGGCCACACATGTTGGCGGCCGCCGCGGCGGCCTGCTCGCCGTTGAGCCGGCGCAGGATGACGCTGGGCGGCGTCGGTGCCGGCGTGGGTGTGCGCACGGTGATGGTG
The DNA here is from genome assembly GCF_001673415.1 of Mycobacterium sp. 1165196.3. NCBI lineage: Bacteria > Bacillati > Actinomycetota > Actinomycetes > Mycobacteriales > Mycobacteriaceae > Mycobacterium > Mycobacterium sp. 1165196.3. The sequence continues at coordinate 5,547 of NZ_LZLU01000200.1, forward strand.
ACGGTGCACGTGGCGTCCGGGAAGACGGTCACGTTCTGGATGACCTCGTCGGCGCGCAGCGTCCACGCCTGCGAGATGCGTGACGTGATCGCCTCGGCCGGATACGCATAGGTGGTCATCCAACCCGCTTCTCCGCGTATGGCTTTCCACCGCTGCACGGTGCCCGACACCGCGTCCCACCCCAGCCGGCGGTCGAGCTCGACGAGGTCGGTGGCGGTGGCCACCTTGGCGCGCAGCCCCTGGCAGCGCAGCAGTCCGGCGATGCGTTGTGCGACCGAAATGGCCGCCGCGCCAACGGTCGTGCGCCAGAACAGGGCTTGGGCGTTGTCGATCACCGCCAGCCGCATGATCAGCCACGTCTCACGCCGGCCCGCGTAGGGCGGGGTTCCGATCTCGGAGTCGTAGACACGCGGAAAGTCCCCGATAGTGCCGTGCCGGGAGCCGATGGTGACCACGCTGATCGAATCGAGCTGCAGGCCAAGCGCCTGGTGCAGCATCGGCACCAATTCGACGATGTCCAACACGTTTTCGGTCTCGACGCTCACCGAGCCGGTCACCCTGGTGGCTCGGTGACCTCTGCCCAGCAACTGCACCGCGACCACGGCGACACCGTCTTGGACGCGGACGCCGCCACCGGATCGGTTGTTGGCCACGGTGATCGGGGCCGTCCAGTCGATCGGGCGCCGGCCACGCCGCCACAACACCGCCC
>NZ_LZLU01000201.1:0-46604 GCF_001673415.1 Mycobacterium sp. 1165196.3
CCGTCAGCCGCGCCCTGTCCGCCGTGGGCAGCTCCTCGATTCCCGCGGCCACCGCTTCGGCCAGCCGGGCCGCCGCCTTGCCGGTCGGTGCGGCCAGCGCGATCCGGGGACGAGGCCGGCCGGCACGCTCGGCCTGTTCGACCAGCAGGGCGAGCAGGCGGGCGATCGTGGTGGTCTTGCCGGTCCCGGGCCCGCCGGTCAACACGGTCAGCGCCTGCGACACCGCGATCTCGGCGGCGGCCCGCTGCTCGTCGTACCCGGACGGGAAAAGCCGGTCGTAGGTGGCTGATTCGACGCTCGCGGGCGTCACCGACAGCGCCAGCAGGTCGGTGCACACTTGCTCTTCCTCGAGCCAGTACCTGTCGAAGTACAGCAGATCCCCGAACAGCCTCAGCACTGGCGGCGTCTGCAGCATTGCGCTGGCCCGCACCGCCGCCATCCAGTCGTCGGCCTCCGGCCAGGCCAGGTCGGGCGCACTCACCTGCGCGGGTACCGCGCGCAGATCGACGCACACCGACCCGCCCCGCAGCGCGCGCACCACTAGGGCGACCGCGAGCGCCACCCGCTCGTCGGGCTCGCCGGTGAGTGCCGTAAGCCGTTGCGCGACATGGATATCGGCGGGCTCGAAAACGCCGGCATCGGCGAACGTGCGCAGCAGCCCGGTCGCGAACATGGCTTCGACCGTCACGCGGCCACCCCCCGCGCGTCGAGCAGGTCCGACAGCGCCGCAACCAACGGCCAGGGCGGCCGCCAATCGAAGACCCCCGCCGGGTGGCCGTCGAGCACCGGCGTGTCGGCACCACACATGCCTCGCAGGAACAGATACAGGACGCCGCCGAGATGCCGGCTCGGGTCGTAATCCGCCAACCGCCACCGCAAAAACCGGTGCAGCACAGCGCAATACAGTAGCGCCTGCAGCGGATAGTCCGAATGCAACATCGCCTCGGCCATCCGTGACCGGTCGTAGTCGGCGGCGGTCAGCGGTCGCTCCGGTTCCCCGAGCCGATTCGTCTTGTAATCCACCACCACGAACCGGTGCCCGGTGCCGTCCGGAACGCGGAGCACGGCGTCGATGGAACCGGTGAGGTAGCCGCGCAGCGACTGATCGCCCAGGCCCGGTTCGGCCAGCCGGTCGGCATACGATGCCAGCACGTCGTCGTGCGGCAGGTGCTCGCGCAACAGCGCCGCCAGATCCGCCAGCCGGAGCGGGGTAGCCGTCGACCGACGGTCGCCGCCGGCCAGCGGCAGCTCAAAGTCCAGCTCGCGCAGGCGGTCTGACAATCCGATCTGGCGCAGCGTGATCCCACCCGTCAACGCACCCAGCGGCGTGTCGTGCATCGGCACCATCGCCGCGGCCAGCTCCTCGGGGGCAACGGCAACCGGCCACCACGTTGAGTGCGTCCGGATCTGCACCTCCAGCTCGGCGGCCAGGTCCGCGGCGAAGGGGTCGGCCGTCTCCAGCACGGCGTGCACCAGCGTGCCGAACGTGGCGCCCGCGGGAAGGTCGGCCATCGGCGAGGGCACGTCCGGCCCGGACACCGCGGACACCAACGGGATGTCGCCGGCTTCGTCGTCAAGCTCGCCGATTTCGGGTTCGCTGCCCACCCCGCTGGTTTGCGCCGCCCGGATCAGACCGGAATACGAGGTGCGCCGCCAGCCGGTGTCGATGCCGCGGTGGAAGTGGCGATTCTCCAGGCGCGCGGGCACCGGCCCGGCGGGCAGCGTCGGGGCCGCCGCCACCAGCGACTCCTCGATGACCGGGCCGCCGGCCGCCTCCCACTCGCGCAGCCGGGCCAGGGCGTCGTCGTCGGAGACCTTCGCGGGTTCGCACCGGTCCGGCACCACCGGCTCGCCGGGCCGGCGGCCGCGCAGCAGCCGCGACAGGCCGCCGTTGGGCTCGTAGTACGCCGGCGACCACCACGCCACCACCTGGGACTGCGCCCTGGTGAGCGCGACGTAGGTCAGGCGGCTGTCGTCGCTGGCGTCCTCTTTGCGGCCCAGTCGCTCAACGGTTTTGAAGTCGGGGCTGTCCTTGCCCCCGACGTGCAGGCAACGCGTGCCGTCCTCATCGTGGAACAGCACCACGTCGCTGTCCTGGGTGTTGCGATTGAACGCGAACGGCAGGTACACGATCGGGTACTGCAGGCCCTTGCTGACGAAGACGGTCATGATCTGGACGGCGGCGGCGTCGCTGTCGAGCCGGCGATTGCGTTCCGGTGCGCCGCTGCGCTCGTCACGCTGCCGGCGCAGCCAATCGCGCAGCGCGGGCAGGCTGTAGTGCTCGCGGTGCGCGACATCCTGCAGCAGCTGGGTGACATGGGCCAGGTCGGTCATGTGCCGCTCGCCGCCCTGCCAGGCGAGCACGCGGTTGCCCATGCCCAGCAATTGAGCGGCCTCGAAGATGGCCGCGACGCCGCGTTCGCGGGCGTGACCGGCCCACTCCCGCAAGGTTTTCGCGATCCGATCCGTGAGCGCGTCGCCGCCGGCCACCAGCGACTCGGCCGTCTCGCCGAAGAACATCGTCGCCGCGGCCGCGCGCACCATGCCGGGCCGGTGCGGTTGGTCGAAGGCTTCCAGCAGGCACAGCCAGTCCTCGGCGGCCTCGGAGGTGAACACGTCGGAGTTGCCGGTGTAGACCGCGGGAACGCCCGCATCGCAGAGCGCGGTGAAGCAGGCGTGCGCGTCTCGGTGCTTCTCCACGATCACCGCGATGTCGCGGGCCTGCAGCGGTCTGCCGCCGAAGGTGGCACCGCTGGCCAGCAGCGCGCGGATGTCGGACGCGAGGTCCGCCCCGATGTGCTCGCGCACCTGGTCGATCGGAAGGTTCGCAATACCGCGGCGGCCCAACGTCTTCCGCGCCACCACGCGCAGCCGGAACGGCTCGTTGTGCGGCGCACCGGCGAGCCGGTGGCCGCGGTGATGCGCGTCGACGTCGTTCACGACGATCGCGGGGTCACCGAGCTGCGCGCCGCGCAGCACCACCTGCAACCGTTGCAGCAGCGCGGAGTCGCTGCGCCAGTTGGTGTCCAGCGTCTTGCGCTGGCCCGCCGTCTCGGCCGCCCGCAGATACGTGACGATGTCACCGCCGCGAAACGCATAGATCGCCTGCTTCGGGTCGCCGATGAGAATCACGGTGGAGCGCCCGCTGAACGCCCGGTCGATCACCTGCCACTGCACCGGGTCGGTGTCCTGGAACTCGTCGACCATGACGATCGGCCAGCGTTGATGCATGCGCAGCCGGGCGGGAGAGCCCTCGGTGGCCAGCGCCTCGGCCAGCCGGATCAGCAGGTCGTCATAGCCGAGCACGCCCAGCCGCCGCTTACGCGTATCCAGTTCGGCCAGAACATCATTGGCGAACCTGAGGCTGACGGCGGCCCGCGAGTCCGGATCCGGGTCGCGCGGCCGCAGCTGGGTCGACGGGTTCTTCACCACCTCGCGGGCCAGCCGCAGCGCCTCGCGGTAGTGCAGCACCGGATCGTCGCGTTCCTGGCCGAAGTGGGCCAGGTACAGATCGTCGACGATCTCGGTCACCAGGTCATCGAGGCTGTCGAGCAACGTCACGCTCGCGGCGGTGTCGCCGGCCACGCCGAGCGAGCGCAACACCAGCTGGCAGAACTGGTGGGTAGTGGCGATCGTCGCCGCGTCGAAACCGGCCAGCGCGTCACGGAGACGCTGCCGGCGCGCCGCGCGCTGCTCGTCGGTGCCCTCGAGCAGGTGCGCCACCACCTGGTTGTCGCCGACGGTCGACGGATCGGCGAAAGCGCGTACCGCGTCCACCATCTGACAGCGGACGCGTTCGCGCAGCTCCTGGCTGGCGGCCCGGCCGAAGGTGATGAGCAGCATCTGGTCTAGCGCCGCCACGCCCTCGGCGACATATCGGGTCACCAGCGAAGCCAGCGCGAAAGTCTTGCCGGTTCCCGCGCTGGCCTCCAGCACCGTGGTGGACCGCTCGGCCGGCAGCGGACCCAACAGGTCAAAGCGTTCCATCTACACCGGCCTCCGCTCGGCGCGCAGCATCGGCAGCCAGACCCGGGCGGCGTAGGCGCCGAGCCGGTTGTCTTCGCCGTCGCACTCCTCGCCCGGCCGCACGGGTTGCATCAGCTCGTCGAGCGGGGCTCCCTTTCCCCACGCCCGCACGTGCGCCGGGGCCTGGTCCTCGCCCGGGAAGCGGTCGCTGGATCTCCACCGGTAACGGGCCTCCGTCACCGGGTCCTCGCCGCCGTGCCGGGCGGCCGCCCAGGCGTAGGACGTCTTGATGGGCAAGGGAATCGGTTCACGCCGCCCGGCGTCGTAGACCGCCACCAGCTCGCGCAGTATCTCGGTGGCGTCCTCACCCTCGCGCGGCCGCCCCAGGCCCTCCACCCGGGTGGTGGTCCCCCGGCGCATGCGGCCGATGCACACCGCCGACCAATCCCGGCCGGGGTCATGAGCGACCAACGCCAGCAATGGGATCCACGATTCGAGCAGATGCTTGCCGTCCAGCCGGGAATACGTCACCGACACCAACCGGTCGCCGTACACCGGTGACACCGTGCCGGTGAGGCGTCGCCCGCCGCCGAGGTCGACGTCGACGTCGTAGGCGGCCGCCGGGCGCTGACTCTCCATGTGACGCATCGCCTCGCGCGCCAACAGTGCCGCCTGGTCCCGGATCTCGGTGACCTTGCGCCAGCCCAGCTGGCCCGGGGGCAGCGTGCCGCGGCGCCACTCGGCTTGCCGCGCATCGTCGGGTGTCATGCCGCGCAGGATGTCGCCCAGCATCCGGTCGCCGACCGTCCACTCCTCGAGGCCGTCGATGTCGACCGGGATCGCGTCCTGCACGCCGTCGACGTCGTAGGGCAGCGTGAATTCCAGCGCGCGGAAGAAGCCCTTGACCGGATCCTTGAAGAAGCCGACGAGGTCGGCGAGGATGACGTCGTCCGCCGGCGGTGGGCGCAGCGGCGCCGAGATGAATTTCGGTCGTGCGCTGTGGTCGCCGGCGGTGGCGCGTGCCGCGCGCAACACCGTGGGGTCGAAACTGAACGGCACGTCCGGCACCAGCCGGCCAGGGATCACATTGCGAATGTCGAAGGGCTGCAACGGATGTTGGACGACGATGCGGTCGCGCACCTTGACCGGCGTGGTCACGTCGAGGGCGTCGAGCAGTTCGGCCAGCGGCACCGCCGGGGGGCGCGGCTGCCCCGAGTACTCGTTGGCGCCGGTGTAGGTGATGACCAATTTCTCGGTGGCCGCGCCGATCGCGTCGAGCAGCAATTGCCGGTCCTCGGAACGGATGTCGCGTTCGCCGGTCATCGGGCAGCGGGCCAGCGCGTCGTCACCGTCGACGATGCCGAGCCGTGGGAACAGCCCGTCGTCGAGGCCCACCAGGCACACCACCCGGTGTGGCACCGAGCGCATCGGCACCATGGTGCAGACAGTGAGGGTGCCGGTGCGGAAGTTGGCCCGGGTCGGCCGACCGGAGAGGCGCCGGGTCAGCAGCGCGCGAACGTCGGCCAGCCGCAGCGGGGTGTCGCCGCGGGATCCGGCGTGCGCGGCGGTCTGGGCGAACTCGCGTTGCATCTGACCGGTCTGCCAGGCGTCCGCATCGCTGACCCGGGTCAGCATCGTGACGCCGTCGGTCAGGGTGGCCAGCCATTCGGTCAGCGGCCGGGCGCCGGTGAGCGAGTCCAGGACATGCTGGAGCCGCGCGACGAATTCGGCGAACTGGCCGGCCAATTGGACGCGATTGCTGCTGACGTCGTCGAGTGGCAGCGTCGCGTCGATCCACGCGTTCGAATCGTCCGACATCGCGACGCCGGCCAGGATCCGGTCGATGCCGAAACGCCATGTGTTGTGTACGAAGTCGACGTGATAGGGCCGGCGATGCTGCTGATCCAATCCCCACCGGATGTTGGCCTGCCGGACCCAGCGGGTGATGGCCTCCAAATCGTCGTCGGTGAGCCCGAATTGCGCACGCACGGGCGGGGCCTGCGCCAGGTTGAGCACCTCGCTGGCCGTCACCCGGCCGGCCGCCAGCGCCAGCAGCTGCGCGGCCACCCCCAGCAGCGGATTGGTCTGGATCGGCGAGCGGTCCGCCAGCCGCACGCGCAGCTGGTGGGCCGGATGCGCGCCGTGCACCACGTCGCCCAGGCCGAAGTCGGCCACGATCAGCGGCGCGTAGGTCTCGATGTCCGGACACATCACCAGGATGTCGCGCGGCTCGAGCGTCGGGTCGTCCTGCAACAGGCCGAGCAGCACCTCGCGCAGCACGTCGACCTGGCGGGCCGGACCGTGGCAGTTGTGGATCTGCACCGATCGGTCGTCGGCGGCCAACGTGCGCCCAAGTGGGCGAACGGCATTGGCGGCGATGTCGGACTGCAGCCAGCCGAGCAGCGTGTCCGGGCGGACGCCGCCGGGTAGGTAGTCGTCGGTCCGCGCGTCCGCCGGCAGGCTGCGTTGCAGTTCACGCAGGTCTCGTCCCAGCGTCGCGAGCAGCGGATGGGACACCGCGCGATGGCTGACGTCGTCGCGCCGGGGAATCGCGCCGTGCGCGCCGGCCAGCGCGCGCCACAGCTCGTCGCTGGGGTGCGGTAGCCACAGATGCAGCTCGTGGTGGGCGGCCACCGCCTCCAACAGCTCGACGTCGGTGCGGGTCAATCGGGTATGCCCGAACAGCGACAGCCGCGGCGGCAGCGCGCTGGGCGCCGCCTTCAGCCGCGCGATGGTCTTCCCGTGACGGACGTGCGGCGGGTCGGCGGCGACCCGCGCGACCAGCGCCCGCCACACCTGCGGCTGCCAGCGCAGGTCCTCGTCGAGATCACCGATGTCCCCGTTGCCCCAGTCGACGAGCAGCTGCGGGCGCTGCCGGGCGTAGGAGTCGAACAGCCCGGCCAGCCGGCGCGCGACCTCGTATCGCCTGCCCTGGCGCAGCTCGGCCTCCGCGCCGGCGTGGAAATGACCGACATGCGATGCCAGCGTGCGGCACCACGGTTCGTCCAGCGAGCAGTCGATGGCCTCCAGCAGGGGCCACACCATGGCGTCCGGCGACCACGGATCGTCGTCGGCGGTGCCGGTGATCTCGGCGATCAACGAGCCCGGGCTGCGAAACGCCACCCCGGCGCACACCCCGTCGCCGCCGCGCGCCCCGAGCACATGGGACAGCCGCTGGCTGAGCCAACGCTCCACGCCGCGCGCGGGCACCACGACCAGTTCGGTGGCGAACGGGTCGGGCAACGGGTTGGCCAGCAGGGCGCCGAGGCCGTCGGCCAGGAGATCGGTGCGCTCGGCACGGTGCAGATGAAGCGGCATTGCGGTGTCACGATAAACCCCGACACCGACGCGGTGGCCTACTTCGCCAGCGTGAACTGGTTGACGTCGATGTATCCGGCCCGGAATGCGTCGGCGCAGCCCGTCAGGTACCGCATGTAGCGCTGGTAGACCTCTTCGGACTGGATCTCGACGGCCTCGCGGTGGTGCGCCTGCAAGGCCTCGGCCCAGTGGTCGAGGGTCCGGGCGTAGTGCAACCGCAGCGACTGCCTGCGTTTCAGGTTGAAGCCCATCTTCGAGGCGTGGAACTCCACGATCTCGATCGCCGGCAGCTGGCCGCCCGGGAAGATCTCGGTGGCGATGAACTCGTTGAAGCTCGTCTGCTCCTCGGTCATCGGCAGCTCACGCTCGACGATCTGCTGCGGGGTCAGCATGGTGATGGTGTGCAACAGCATCACCCCGTCGTCGGGCAGGGTGCGGTGGGCCATCGCGAAGAAGTCGTCGTAGCGGTCGTAGCCGAAGTGCTCGAACGCGCCGATGGAGACGATCCGGTCGGCGTACCCGTCGAACTCTTCCCAGCCGTGCAGCAGCACCTGCTTGCTGCGTTCGGTGTTTAACGAGTCGAGGAGCTTCTGCACGTGCGCGGCCTGGTGCTCGGACAGGGTCAGACCGATGACGTTGACGTCGTAGTTCTCCAGCGCGCGGCGCATCGTGCCGCCCCAGCCGCACCCGATGTCCAGCAACGTCATGCCCGGTCGCAGGCCCAGCTTGCCCAGCGAGAGGTCCATCTTGCGCAGTTGCGCCTCTTCCAGCGATATGTCCCGGTTGCGATCCCAGTACGCGCAGCTATACGTCATGGTGGGGTCGAGGAACAACCGGAAGAAGTCGTCGGACAGGTCGTAATGGGCCTGGACCTCTTCGAAGTGCGGCGTCAGGTGCTCTGCCACGGCGGGTACCCGCCTTTCTGACTTGGGGCCATTCGGTTGTTGACGAGCGGGCCGCTCATTTGGTTCACCCCGGCTTCCCGGAAACGCGATAGTCAAACCCAACCGGCCGGCAACCGCGGCCGTCTCGCGCAGAACGTGTTGAGCTGTGGCCCAAGGTGTTTGGCTGCGTTGGCGCCCGTGCACTCACATGTGTCGGGGCTAGACTGCGGGCGAACGCGCAATCGCCACCTGGGAATTCACCAGATCCTACGCCGGTTGACGCGGGAAAACAGTTAGTGGAGGCAACCAGATGGAAGCTTGGGACGCGATCCGTGCACGTCGCAATGTCCGGGAGTACCAGCGCAAGCCGATACCGGCCGAGGACCTGGACCGCATCGCCGAAGCGGGCTGGCGCGCGCCCTCGGCGAAGAACCGCCAGCCGTGGGACTTCGTCATCGTCACCGACGGCGACCAGCTGGCCGAGCTGTCCACGGTCTGGCGGGGCGCCGGCCACATCGCCGGGGCGGTGGCCGCGATCGCCATCGTGGTCCCGGTGCCGCCCGACGAGCGCCGAGTGGTGACCGACAACTACGACGTCGGCCAGGCCACCATGGCGATGATGATCGCCGCCACCGACCTGGGGATCGGGACCGGTCATTCGTCGGTGGGCGAGCAGGACAAGGCGCGCGCCATTTTGGGCGTGCCCGACGAGTACCTGGTGGCTTTCCTGCTCGGGCTGGGCTACCCCGCCGATCGCCCGCTCGCGCCGATCCGCAAGCCGAACCGGCGGCCGTTCGCCGAGGTGGTACACCACGGCCGTTGGTAGCGCGCACGGTGAAAAACCTTCGGCGCCTTGGTCGTAAGATGATCGGCGTGCACGACCATCGCGGCGATTACGGAATAGACGGTTCCTTTCACACCGTGTCGCCGCGCGCGCAGGCAGTAGGCATCGCCGCTCAGGCTGCCGGCCTCGCCGCGTTCGCCGGAATCAGCTGGGCGCGCGGCAAGCGGCTGCGGGCGGCCTTGGCCGCGGTGTCGTCCGCCGGCGTCGCGGGCGCCGTCGCCCTGTACATGTACGCCACCCGGGCCGGAAAATTCGTGGTCTGGGACCGGGTTCTCAGCGACCTGCGCCTGGCGGGCGACGAAACCGTGCTCGACCTCGGCTGCGGCCGGGGCGCGGTGTTGCTGGCGACGGCCAAGCGGTTGCCCCGGGGCCGCGCGATCGGCGTCGACCTGTGGCAGGCCGACCAGACCGACAACTCCGAGCGGGCCACGCTGGCCAACGCGGTGGCCGAAGGCGTCGCCGATCGGATCGAATTGCACACCGCGGACATGACCGCGCTGCCCTTCGCCGACGCAAGCGTCGACGTGATCGTCAGCAACCTGGCCATCCACAACATCCCCGGCCACGCCGGCCGGCGCCGGGCGCTCGAGGAAGCCGCGCGCGTGCTGCGGCCCGGCGGGCGGCTCGCCATCGCCGACCTGTGGGAGACGCGCCAACACGCCGCCCGGCTGCGCGAACTCGGCTGGCGCAACGTGCGGCGGCGCAATCTCGGCTGGCGCATGTGGTACGGCGGCCCCTGGTTCTCCACCCGCTTGGTCACCGCCACCAAGCCGGAATGAGCCCGGGCGGGTAGGGAGCTGTATCCGGCAGGGGGTGGGTAGATATCGCCACCGTTTCAGCTAGCGCATGCGCTAGCTGAAACGGCGAAGCATCAGTGGTCCGGACACGGCTCGGCGCAACTACGCTTCCCTTGCCACCACGCGCTGGCCCAGCAGCAGGGGATCGACCACTTCAGCCATAACGTTTGAGTATGCCGAAGCGCGCGACTGCGCCGGGCCGGACCGCAGGGCATGCTTGAGCGCTATGAACAGAACCGAAATCACCGAACAGGTCGTTTTAGCCCGGCTCCGTCAGGGGCTGACGTGGCAGGAGCTGGCCGACGCGATCGACCGGCCGCTGCTGTGGACCACCGCCGCGCTGCTCGGCCAGCATCCGATTCCGGTGGAGCAGGCCAAGGTTCTGGCCGAAAAACTCAAGCTCGACGAGTCCGCGGTGGCCGTGCTGGCGGCGCCGCCCATGCGCGGCGGACTGCCCACCGCGGTCCCCACCGACCCCACCATCTACCGCTTCTACGAGGCCCTGCAGGTTTATGGCGGCGCCCTCAAGGAGGTGATCGCCGAGCAGTTCGGCGACGGCATCATGAGCGCGATCAACTTCAGCCTCGACGTGCAGAAGAAGCCGCACCCGTCCGGCGACCGTGTCGTGGTGACGTTCGACGGGAAATTCCTTCCCTATCAATGGGTTGCGGCCGACGACTGACACGGAGTTGCCGAGTGAAGTGACGGCACGCCGCGCACGTGCCAGACTGGCGTCGAGGAGGCGAGCTGAACGCGGTGGCGGCCATTGGCGGCCACCGCGTTCGCCGTTTCAGCTCATCAAGACCTGCGGGGTCCGCGTTCCCCACGGGTCCGCGATGCGATCTATGGCCATTCCGGTGACTTCCCCGGCAGCGGCACGCGAACCGAGGCGGGCGGACGCCCTTAGCAGATCACACGCCGAATTCGGCTTCGATCCCGTCGATGCCGGCGCGGATGGCCGCCAGGGCGTCGGCGCGGGCGCGCAGCTTGGTGGCGGCGTGCGCGCGCTGATGCAGCCCGGCGAACTCCCGCGCGGCCTCCTCGGCGCGGTCGACCACCACCTCGGGCAACACGATCTCGTCGATAAAGCCTGCGGCGAGGGCGGTTTCACCGAAGAAGGTCTTGGCCAGCCCGCTGGCTTGCTGGTAGGCCGACGGCGTCAACCGCAGCTTCATGATTTCCAGGGCGGCATAGGGGATGACCATACCGATCGCGACCTCGTTGGCCTGGATGTTGTACGCGTGCGCGGCAATTCGGTGATCACCCGCCGACAGCAAAAACGCCCCCATCGCGATGGCGTGGCCGGTGCAGGCCATCACCACCGGCTTCGGATGGGACAGCAGGCGATGCGCCAGCTCGAATCCGCCGCGCAGCATGTCGATCGCGGGCTGCACCTCGCCGGAGGTGAGGATCTTCAGGTCGAAGCCCCCGCTGAACACCCGCTCGTTCCCGGTGATCACCAGCGCCCCGACGTTGTCCGCCTCGGCCCGGTCGATCGCGTCGTTGAGCGCCTGCTGCATGGTCGGGCCCAGCGCGTTGACCTTGCCGTCGTCCATCTTGATGACGGCGATGGAGTCTTTGGTGCTGTAGTGAACCGGGGCGGTCATCGGTTGCTCCTTGCCGTCAGGCGGGCTGGCTGTGGTGTTTGCCCAGGTCGTCTTCGGCGTTACTCCAGCGCAGGCTGACATCGGTGGGTTCGTCGAGTTGGCGGGTGCGCCATCGGTCCTGGGTTTCCCGGACCGCGGCGTTGATCCGCTCGATCTCGCTGCGGAACACCTCGGGACGGGTTTCCTTGCTGGCGTAGTGGAAGTAGGTCAGCAGGCCGCGCAGCAGCTCCAGCTTCTCCTTCTCCCGCTTCGCCAGGTCATGGGTGGTCATCAACTCGATGCGCTGCACGGGCGGCAGAGCGTCCCAATCCAGCACCACGTCGGTCTGCAGCGGCGAACGCTCGCGCTGCCAGAACCGCCGGGCGTGCGGCCGATCCGGCCGGTCGTGATAGGTCACGGTGCCGGTGAAGCGGGATTCGATGCCGCTGCCGATCTCGGCGCGGTCGAGCGCGGAATCCCACACCATGCGCCATTCCTGGCCCGGGGCCAGCATCGGCAGCTCGCGGGGGAGCCGCAATTCGACGACGTCGGCGTAGCCGTCGGTGGCGTTTTCGTACTCGGCCACCGTGGGGGGATTGTCGAAGGAAAAGCTGATGTCGTAGGCCGCGGTCCGGCCGAAATTGCGGACCACCAGCTCGATCACGTGCCAGTCGGCCGAATGCGGCTCCATGAACATCGCGACGTGGGGGCGGGTCTGCTCGGCCGCCGCGCGGCGATTGCGGTTGATCTGGCTGTTGGTGAAGACCAGCGTGACCACTGCCAGGACGATCGCCGCCCACGCTGCCCACGCAATCCAGGTGCCGGACCCGACGTGCGTGACTTCATGCCAGCTGTCCTGGATCCAACCCATGGAATCCACCCTCCGCTTATATCACAGAAGGCGGCCGCCGGATGGCCATCACCGAGCGATCCCCGGGCCGCTCAGCCGCCCATCAGCATTCGCCATTGGTCGAGGTCCGCGGCCCGATACACGTAGTTGGAACGCTTGACCTCCGAGAGCGAGGCGCTGGGCTCCGCCGAATACCAATGGCCGGGAAACACGGTCGGGTCACCGGGCAGGGTCGCGAGCCGCTGCAGGCTGCGGTACATCTCGTCGGAGTCGCCGCCGGGGAAGTCGGTGCGCCCGCAGCCCTCCAAGAACAACGTGTCACCGGCGACCAGGCGGCCGTCGAGCAGGAAGCACTGGCTGCCCGGCGTGTGGCCGGGGGTGTGCAGCAACTCGATCTCGATGTCGCCGATGCTGACCTTGTCATGGTTCTCGTGGGAGGTCAGGTCGCTGCGGCTTATCCCGGTGACACGCGAAACCCACAGTGCCTCATGGGTATTGACGTGCACCGGCACCGGTGCCCGCTCCAGTAGTTCGGCCAGGCCCGCCAGCGCGAAGCCCATCATGGACCCGCCCACGTGGTCGGGGTGGTGATGGGTCACCAGCACCCCCGACAGGTGCATGCCGTCGGCCTCGAGCGCGTCGAGCAGGTCGCCCGCGGCGTACGCCGGGTCGACGACGACGCAGTCGCCGGTTTGCCGGTCGCCGATCAGGTAGGCGAAGTTGCGCATCTGCGTCGCCATCATGTCGCCGGCGGCGAAGTCGCGACCGGAGAGCAGTTGACGAAAGTACAGCCGGTCCTCTGGCACGTGACCAGACTAGGGCCTCGGCTCACACGGCCGGTTGCGGCCCGTGGGGCCGGTGTCCGCTGGGTATTGTTGGCGCATGAAGAAGAAGGTTGAAATCGAGCTGGACGTCGATCTGGTCGATGAGGCGATCCGCCGGTTTCATCTCCTCGACGCGCGCGAGGCCGTCAATCTCGCGTTGCGGACCCTGCTCAACGAGAGCGATTCCGTCGAACAGGACGACGAGTACGACGAGTTCAGCGACCTGGGCGCTTGGCGGCCCGGGCACCGGTCCGGCGGCAGCTGACGTTTGCCGCGGCTACGCCGATCGCCGGGTGAGCCGCGGTTGCCCACGACCCGCCCTCGACCGGGCTTCGCGTGGTTTGGTTCCGCTGCAAGCCAGGCTGTACCCTCTTTTAGGCCCGCGCGGAGGAGATCGCTTCGGGTGCACGGCCCCCTTAGCTCAGTCGGTAGAGCGTTTCCATGGTAAGGAAAAGGTCAACGGTTCGATTCCGTTAGGGGGCTCGGCGGACGCCGAGCAGGCGTGGCGGCCCCGACCCCACAAGGGGTGGCCAGAGGCGATGTAGCTCAGTCGGTTAGAGCGAACGACTCATAATCGTTAGGTCGCCGGTTCGAGTCCGGCCATCGCTACAACACAACAGCAAAGCTTTATTCAGGAATTGAGAGAGAACCGTCATGGCTTCCAGTACCGATGTACGGCCGAAGATCACCTTGGCATGTGAGGTGTGCAAGCACCGCAACTACATCACCAAGAAAAACCGCCGGAACGACCCGGACCGACTGGAGCTGAAGAAGTTCTGCCCCAACTGCGGTAAGCACCAGGCGCATCGGGAGACACGCTAGCGGCCACCCGCGGGCGTTTACTCCGATTGACTAGGTAGTTTAAGAATCGTGCCGTTAAGTTCAAGCCTGGTGGGGATGCACTATCGCTACCCCGATCATTACGAGGTGGAGCGGGAGAAGATCCGCGAACACGCGACGGCCGTGAAAAACGACGACGCCTGGTACTTCGAGGAAAAGGCGGCCGCCGAACTCGGCTACAGGGGTCTGATCGCGCCGTTGACGTTCGTCTCCGTCTTCGGCTATCAGGCGCAGACAGCCTTCTTCAAGCACGCCAACGTCGCCGTCCAGGACGCCCAAATCGTGCAGGTCGACCAGGTGCTGAAGTACTTCGCTCCGCTGGTGGCCGGGGACAAGCTGTACTGCGACGTCTACGTGGACTCGATGCGTGTGTCGCACGGCACCCAGATCATCGTCACCAAGAATGTCATCACCAATGAAGCCGGTGACGTCGTGCAAGAGACCTACACAACCCTCGCGGGCCGTGCCGGCGAGGATGGAGAAGAGGGATTTTCTGATGCCACTGCGTGAGTTCAGCTCGGTGAAGGTGGGTGACCTATTGCCGGAGAAGACCTACCCGCTGACCCGACAGGACCTGGTGAATTACGCGGGCGTCTCTGGTGACCTGAACCCGATCCACTGGGACGACGAGATGGCCAAGGTCGTCGGCCTGGACACCGCGATCGCGCACGGCATGTTGACCATGGGCATCGGCGGCGGCTACGTGACCGCGTGGATCGGCGACCCCGGCGCCGTGACCGAATACAACGTGCGGTTCACCGCCGTGGTGCCGGTGCCCAACGACGGTAAGGGCGCCGAGCTGGTCTTCAATGGCCGGGTCAAGTCCGCCGACCCCGAGACCAAGTCCGTGACCATCGCGCTCACCGCCACCACCGGCGGCAAGAAGATCTTCGGCAGGGCCATCGCGTCCGCGACACTCGCGTAGGCTATGGCGCTCAAAACAGACATCCGGGGGATGATCTGGCGCTACCCGGACTACTTCGTTGTGGGGCGGGAACAACTGCGCCAGTTCGCGCTTGCTATCAAGAACCGCCACCCGGCCCACTACGAGGAAGACGCCGCCGCCGAACTCGGCCACGACGCGATCATCGCGCCGCTGACCTTCGGGACCATCTTCGCCAAGCTGGTCCAGCTGGATTTCTTTCGGCACGTCGACATCGGCATGGAGACGCTGGTGATCGTCCAGGTCGACCAGCGGTTCGTATTCTCCAAGCCGATCAAGGCCGGCGACAAGCTGTGGGCCCGCATGGACATCCTGTCGGTGGACGAGCGTTTCGGCGCCGACATCGTCGTCACCAAGAACATCTGCACCGACGACAAGGGTGAAGTGGTCCTGGAGGCCTACACCACGCTGATGGGCCAGTACGCCGACAACTCCGCGAACCTGCGCTGGGACCCGGACTCCGGTCAGGTCGTCAGAACGGCGTAATTAGTATCTGACTCTCGCGTCGATGTACACTCGGTCCTCGGGGTTTTCCCAGCATTAGCGCGCTTTCCGTGAGTCGAGCAATCGGAAGGCGCGCGTGTCATGTAAGCCCCGGTAGGTAAGCGCAGGTTGGCCTGCCAACCGCGAAGGGGCGTAGCTCAACTGGCAGAGCAGCGGTCTCCAAAACCGCAGGTTGCAGGTTCAAGTCCTGTCGCCCCTGCTAATGGCGAACGTCCTGGCATGGTGGACACTGGAAGAAGGTTCCCACCTTCGGCGGGATGGTTCGCGAGTGACTAGCAGACAAAGGAGCATGCGGTGAGCGACGAAGGCGATGTTGCCAACGACGCCGCAAGCGACGGCACTGACAAAGAGGACGGCCGCGCGAGCGGCGGTCGGACGGCGGTGGTGACGCGGCCCCAGCGCCCCACGGGCAAGCGGTCCCGGCAGCGGGCGGCCGAGGCCGGCGAGGACGCCGTATCGCCGGACGACGTCGAAGCCGCGACGCCGGAGAAGACCAAAAAGGGCGCCAAAGCCAAGAAGGCCGCCAAGCCCAAGAAGGCCGGCGACCACCGGGTCAACCCCTTCGTGTTCGTCTACAACTACCTCAAGCAGGTCGTTGCAGAGATGCGGAAGGTCATCTGGCCCAACCGCAAGCAGATGCTCACTTACACCTCCGTTGTGCTGGCTTTCCTGGCCTTCATGGTGGCGCTGGTCGGCCTGGCGGATTTCGGCCTGACCAAGCTGGTGCTGCTGGTGTTCGGCTGAGCGAGTGACGCCGCTTTTGAATGTGACGCCGCTTTTGAATGTGACAGAGAGGACTCAAACCGTGACTACCTTCGACGGTGACCCGTCCGCGGGTGAAGCGGTCGACCTGAAAGGGACCGACGAGGCCGCCGAGGCGCAGGCCACGGACACCTCTGCGGCCACCGAGGTCACCGAGGCGACCGCGGACCAGGCTGTCGACGAGACGGCCGAGGCCGCCGAGGCGCCCGAGGAGCCGGCCGAGGACGAGGATGTCGACCCCGCCGTCGCGCTCAAGGCCGAACTGCGCTCCAAGCCCGGCGACTGGTATGTCATCCACTCCTATGCGGGCTACGAGAACAAGGTCAAAGCCAACCTCGAAACCCGTGTGCAGAACCTCGACGTCGGCGACTACATCTTCCAGGTGGAGGTGCCCACCGAAGAGGTCACCGAGATCAAGAACGGCCAGCGCAAGCAGGTCAACCGCAAGGTGCTGCCCGGCTACATCCTGGTGCGCATGGACCTGACCGACGACTCGTGGGCCGCGGTGCGCAACACCCCCGGCGTCACCGGGTTCGTCGGGGCCACCTCGCGTCCGTCGGCGCTGACCCTCGACGACGTGGTCAAGTTCCTGCTGCCGCGCGGCGCGACGAAGAAGGCCGCCAAGGGTGCGGCCACCACGGCGGCCGCCGCCGAGGTCGGCGGGCTGGAACGTCCGGCCATCGAGGTCGACTACGAGGTCGGCGAATCGGTGACGGTCATGGACGGCCCGTTCGCGACGCTGCCCGCCACGATCAGCGAGGTCAACGGCGAACAGCAGAAGCTCAAGGTGCTGGTGTCCATCTTCGGCCGCGAAACCCCGGTCGAATTGACCTTCAGCCAAGTCTCCAAGCTCTAACCGGCGCATACGCCGGGCGTAAACCAGGAAGGAACAGCACAATCTCATGGCCCCGAAGAAGAAAGTCGTCGGGCTGATCAAGCTTCAGATCCAGGCGGGGCAGGCCAACCCGGCGCCGCCGGTCGGGCCCGCGCTCGGTCAGCACGGCGTCAACATCATGGAGTTCTGCAAGGCGTACAACGCCGCCACCGAGAACCAGCGCGGCCAGGTCATCCCGGTGGAGATCACGGTCTACGAGGACCGCAGCTTCACCTTCGCGCTCAAGACGCCGCCCGCCGCCAAGCTGTTGCTCAAGGCCGCCGGCGTGGGCAAGGGATCGGCCGAGCCGCACAAGAACAAGGTGGCCAAGGTCAGCTGGGATCAGGTCAAGGAGATCGCCGAGACCAAGAAGGCCGACCTGAACGCCAACGACATCGACGCGGCCGCCAAGATCATCGCCGGCACCGCCCGGTCGATGGGTATCACCGTCGAGTAACACCAGCACCACCACCGTGGGAGGGCCAGCTTCGGCCCGCCGTCGGACGACGATGCAGGCCGGCAACGGCCTGAGGAGGAGTCCGACACCAGACAACCACGACCCAACATCGGATTGGATGAATCAATGAGCAAGAACAGCAAGGCATATCGCGCCGCCGCCGAGAAGGTGGACCGCGACAACCTCTACTCCCCGCTGGAGGCGGCCAAGCTCGCCAAGGAGACGTCGTCGAGCAAGCAGGACTCGACCGTCGAGGTGGCGATCCGGCTCGGCGTCGACCCCCGCAAGGCCGACCAGATGGTCCGCGGCACGGTCAACCTGCCGCACGGCACCGGTAAGACCGCCCGCGTCGCCGTGTTCGCCGTCGGCGACAAGGCCGAGCAGGCGCAGGCCGCCGGCGCCGACATCGTCGGCAGCGACGACCTGATCGAGAAGATCCAGGGCGGCTGGCTGGAATTCGACGCCGCGATCGCGACCCCGGACCAGATGGCCAAGGTGGGTCGCATCGCCCGGGTGCTCGGCCCCCGCGGCCTGATGCCGAACCCCAAGACCGGCACCGTGACCCCCGATGTCGCCAAGGCCGTGGCCGACATCAAGGGCGGAAAGATCAACTTCCGGGTGGACAAGCAGGCCAACCTGCACTTCGTCATCGGCAAGGCCTCGTTCGACGAGAAGGCGCTGGCCGAGAACTACGGCGCGGCGCTGGACGAGGTGCTGCGGCTCAAGCCGTCCGCGTCCAAGGGCCGCTACCTGAAGAAGATCGTGGTCTCGACGACGACCGGCCCGGGTATCCCGGTGGACCCCGCCGTCACCCGCAATTTCGCGGAGTCCTGAGCCCGGGCGGGTTATCCGCCGCACTCGATGATGCGCCGCCGCAGAAACTCGCGGCCCGGGTCGGATCCGTTGGACTCCAACGCGGCTCGATACCAGGGCAGCGCGTCGGCGGGTCTGCCGGCGCGCCGCAGCAGGTCGGCGCGCACGGTCGCGCTCAGATTGGTGCGGGTTAGCCGCGGGTCGTGTGCCACCTCGTCCAGGGCGGCCAGGCCGGCGTCGGGGCCGTCGCGGAATCCGAGGGCCAGCGCCCGGTTGGCGGCCACCACCGGCGAGTTGGTCAGCGCGAGGAGCCGGTCGTAGGCGACGCAGATGGTGACCCAGTCGGTCTGCTCCCAGGACGGCGCCGTGGCGTGCAGCGCCGCGATCACCGCCTGGGGCAGATAGGGGCCCGTCGAGCCCTCGGCGTGACGCAACCGCTCGAGACCGCGCGCGATGCGGCCCCGGTCCCACCGGCGCCGGTCCTGGTCCTCGAGCGGCACCAGCATGCCGGCCTCGTCCACCCGGGTGGCGCGCCGTGAATCGTGCAGCAGCATCAGCGCGGACAAGGCGTGCGCCTCCGGCTCGTCGGGCAGCAGCACGCACAACTCCCCGCCCAGCCGGATCCCTTCGTCGCACAGGTCGTCGCGGACGGCCGAGGGGCCCGCGGTCGACCAATAGCCCTCGGTGAAAACCGAATAGACGCAACCGAACACGTGCGGTGTGCGCTCGGGCAGCAACTCGGGGGGCGGCACCCGCAGCGGGATGTTGGCGTGCCGAATCTTGTTCTTGGCGCGCGTGATCCGCTGCCCGATCGCCGTCTCGGTCTGCAGCAGCGCGCGGGCGATCTCGCCGACGGTCAAACCCGACACCAGCCGCAGCGTCAGCGCCAATTGCGACTGTCGGTCCAGCGCCGGGTGGGCGCAGGTGAACATCATCCGCAGCTCGTCGTCGCGAACCGGATGCGGTTCGGTGTGATCGGTGCGAGTCCGAATATCGTCGACCACCGCCGCCAATTCCTTTCCGGGACGCGCGGATTCGCGGCGCAGCCGGTCCCGGGCGCGGTTACGGCCGACGGTCACCAGCCATCCACCGGGGTTGGCGGGCACCCCGTCGCGCGGCCAGGTGCGCAACGCTTCGGCGCAGGCCTCCTGGACGGCGTCCTCGGCGACGGTGAGGTCACCCGACCACCGCGCGAGCGCGGCCACGGCCGGTCCCCATTCCCGGCGGAAGACGCCGTCCAGGTCGGCCATCGGCTACAGGCCGGAGACGCCCGCCAGCTGGCGCAGTTGCACGGTCGAGGCGGGAATCATCGAGGCGATCTTGACGGCCTCGTCGCGATCGGTGGCGCTGAGCAGATAGATGCCGGTGGCGATCTCGGCGCCCTCGACGTAGGGCCCGTCGGTGATGAGGACCTCGCCGTCGCGCACCCGAACCGTCGTCGCCGTGGACCGGTCGTGCAGGGCCGCACCGCCGATCACGTGATCGCCGGCGGCGGCGTGCAGGTCCGCGTGCTTGGCGGCCGTCGCCTCCCACTCCGGCGTGCCCGGGGTGTGTGCCGATTCGGCCGGCTCCAACAGCAGCGCGAGCCAGTCGTTGCCGGTCAGCTTGCGCGACGGCTCGATCGAGTGGACCACCGGCCACAGCTCGACCGCCCCGAATGCGGCCACCGGGACGTCGCGGGCCAGCGCGAGCGCCTCGTCCAAATTTTCCGCTTCGAAGACGTAGTAGCCGCAGGCCACCTCGGCGGTCTCCGCGAAGGGGCCGTCGGTGACCACCGGCGCGTCCGGACCGCCGGTGACCACCACCGCGGCCGCGGCCGGGGCCAGCGCGTCACCGGCTTTGATGGCCGAGCCGGCTTTTTCGTGAAAGCTCTCGAAGGCCGCCATCGCGGTGGCGGCATCGTCGGGCGCACGGTCCTGCTCCTTGCTGATCAACAAGGCGAAGTACTGCATGGTCGTCACCTCCGGTAGTGAGCGAAGCCCTGTGCTCCACTCTCTACCTACTCGACGAACCGCGCAGTGCCAATCCGACAGGCGCGCAGATGTCAGGCCGGACTAGTTGGAGGCACCCGGCTTGAGGTAGGTGACCAGGCTGACGTCGAGCATCTCGTCGGCGAAGTAGTGCTCGCAGCCGCGCAGGTACTTGATGTAGCGGTTGTACACCTCTTCGGAGGTGACCTCGATGGCCTTGTCCCGGTTCGACTCCAGTGTGTCGCCCCAGATGTGCAGCGTCTTGATGTAGTGCGGCCGCAGCGAAAGCGGTTCGGGCACAACGAATCCGGCCTTCTCGCCATGATCGACCATCATCTGGGTGGACGGCAGCCGGCCGCCCGGGAAGATCTCGGTGACGATGAACTTGATGAACCGCGCCGTCTCGAACGTCAGCTTCTTGCCACGGGCGTGCAGGTCGCTGGGGTGGTAACTGACGCTGCTCTGGACGGTCATCCGGCCGTCGTCGGGCATGATGTCGAACGTCCGCTTGAAGAAGTCGTCGTAGTTCTCGTGGCCGAAGTGCTCGAAGGCCTCGATCGACACGATGCGGTCGACGGGCTCGTTGAAGTCCTCCCAGTTCTGCAGGCGAACCTCCCGCGAGCGGTCGCTGTCGACTGAACCGAGCAGCGCCTCGGCGCGGGCGTGCTGGTTCTTCGACAGCGTCAGGCCGATGACGTTGACGTCGAACCGCTCGACGGCGCGCTTCATGGTGGTGCCCCACCCGCAGCCGATGTCCAGCAGGGTCATGCCCGGCTTGAGGTCCAGCTTGTCCAGGTTCAGGTCGATCTTGGCGTACTGGGCCTCTTCCAGGCTCATGTCGTCGCGCTCGAAGTACGCGCAGCTGTAGATCCGGGACGGATCCTGGAACAGGCCGAAGAAGTCGTCGGAGACGTCGTAATGCGCCTGGATGTCCTCCGAACGCGTGCGCGTCTTCGTCGGGCTAGTCGGTTGCTCAGCCATTTTCGTCCTGTTCTCCTGGATGAGATCCACTTCCTATGACCCGCGCACCCATCCGAGGGGTCAAGTTTGACCAGCAACGATACCCAACGTCGTGGCGTGCTTCGGCAAGGGTGCAAGTGCGCGTCGCGGAGCCGACCGCGGTTACGCAGTCTACTTTTCCAGGGTGAACTGGTTGACGTCCACCCAGCCGAACCTAAGACGTTGGCCCGGCCGGTCGTGCTGGCCGGGGCCGGCCGCTACTTGGTGAGGGTGTACTGGGCGACGTTGGAGATGCCCTTGCGGAAAAGCTCCGCGCAGCCGGTCAGATAGCGCATGAAGCGGTCGTAGACCTCTTCGGACTGGATGGCGATGGCGCGGTCGCGATTCGCCTCGAGATTGGCCGCCCACATGTCCAGCGTGCGCGCGTAATGCGGCCGCAGGTATTGGGTGTGTTCGAGCGAGAAACCTGCCTGCTGGGAAAGGTCGACGATATCGGGTTCGCCGCACATCTGCCCGCCCGGGAAAATCTCCTTGCCGAGAAAATGCAGAAAACGCAGGTCGGACATCGTGATTTTGATGCCGACCTCCTTCCAGTGCGACTGCGGATGCGTGAAAATGCTGTGCATCAGCATCCGGCTGCCCTCCGGAAGGGTCTTATATGCCCAATCCCAGAACGCGGGCCAACGTTCCTTTTTGAACGCGTCGAAGGCCTCGAAGCTGACGATCCGGTCGACCTGCTCGTCGAACTCTTCCCACCCCTGCAGCCGGGCCTCGGCCCGCCGGGTTGTCGGGATCGCCGCCAGCCGCGCCTTGGTGCGCGCGTAGTGGTTCCGGCTCAGCGTGATGCCAATGACATTGACGTCGTATTTCTCCAGCGCACGGACCACGGCACCGCCCCAGCCGCACCCGACGTCGAGCACCGTCATTCCCGGCTCGAGATTCATCTTGTCCAGGGCCAGATCGATCTTCGCGAGCTGCGCCTCTTCCAGCGTCATGTCGTCGTTCTTGAAGTAGGCGCAGGTGTACACCATGTTCGGGTCCAGGAACAGCGCGAAAAAGTCGTCTGAAATGTCGTAGGTTGCCTGCGACTCTTCGTAATACGGCTTCAGCTTGGCCAATTGAGACACCCACCCTTCTGTGCCAACCGTACAGCCCTGCGACATGGACTGAAAATCGCGGGGATGCGTTTCTACCGAATGATTTTGGCTAACCGGCCCTGTCGAAGTTTTTCGTCAACACGTCGATCACCTGATCCCACAACTGCTGTGGAAGATCATGGCCCATGCCGTCGAATGTCACCAATCGGGCGCCATCGATCGCCCGCGCCACGGCGCGGCCACCGAACGGCCGCATCAGCTTGTCCGCCCGGCCGTGGATCACCACCGTGGGGGCGGTGGTCTGCCGGTTGTAGCGACGCAGGCTGCCGCTGCCCAGCACCGCCCCGAAATGCCTCGCGACGCCCTGCGGGTAGTAGTTGCGGTCGTAGCCCTCGGCGGCCTCGGCGCGGGCCTGCTCTTCGGGCACGCGGTAGCGCGGGCTGCCGATGATGTTGCCGACGCGCACCGCGTTGTCGATGATCACCTCGCGCGGCGAGTCGGGCGGCGGGCCCTTGAGCAGCGCCAGCAACGCACGCGGGGCCGGCGGCGGCAGCAGCGCCGAGTTGTTGCTGGAAAAGATGATCGCGAGGGACTTGGTCCGCTCCCGGAATCGCGCGGCGAAGATCTGCGCGATCATGCCGCCCATCGACGCCCCGACGATGTGGGCGCGGTCGATCCCCAGCTGGTCCAGCACGGCGGCGGCGTCGTCGGCCATGTCCTCGAGCCGGTAGGCCGACCGGCTGGGCAGACCCAGCCAGGACCGCACCAACTTGACCACCAGCGGCTGACCCGAGCTGCGGTGTTGGGTCTTGCTGGACAGGCCGACGTCGCGGTTGTCGTACCGGATGACCCGCAGACCGTGGCCGACCAGCTTCTCGCAGAACGCGATCCGCCACAGCAGCAGCTGGGCGCCCAGGCCCATGATGAGCAGGACGGGCGGGTCGTCGATGTCGCCCATGTCCTCGTAATACAGCTTCAGATCGCCGGCAATGGCATGCCCCGTGCGGACCTGCACCAGAAAGCTCCTATACCTCGATGTCGGAGGAGTGCTCGCGGCTGACTTCGACCATGAAGTTCGCGAAATAGCCGGTCAGTTGCGGATCCGACATCATCTGCCACTTGGGCGCCAGCAGCTTCATGTACCGCTCGACGTAGAGGAATTGCTTGCCGATCAGCACCAGCTCGCGGGGGAGCTTGACGTCGTAGGCGTCGGCCAGCGCCGACAGCTGCCGGCCGATGTCCGCGTAGGACATGTCGCCCAGGGTCTGCATGGTCAGCGGGGTGGCGAACTTCTCCAAATCCTTGGCGGCCTCGGCCTCCGGCTTCATGGTGCCGACGGCGCCCATCAGCACCACGATCTTGCCCGCCGCTGCGTGGTCCTTCTTGACCAGCAGCGCGTACACCAGCTCGCGCAGCAACCAGCGGGTGCGGGGATCGATGCGGCCCATGATCCCGAAGTCGAAGAAGACGATGCGACCCTGGTCGTCAACGTAGAGGTTCCCCGCGTGCAGGTCGCCGTGGAACAACCCGTGCCGCAGCCCGCCCTCGAACAGTGAGAACAGCAGCGCCTTCACCAGCTCGGTGCCGTCGAACCCGGCCTTGCGGATGGCGGCGACGTCGTCGATGCGGATCCCGTGCACCCGCTCCATCGTCAGCACCCGGTCGCTGGTGAAGTCCCAGAACACCTGCGGCACCCGGATGTTCTTGCCGAGCGGGGAGGCGTGCAGGTGCGCCACCCACGCCTCCATCGACTGCGCCTCCAGCCGGAAGTTCAGCTCCTCGGCCAGGTTGTCGGAGAAGTCGGCGACCACGTCTTGCGCCGAGAGCCGGCGGCCCAGCTTGGCCAGTTCGACGGCCTGGGCAAAACGCTTGAGGATCTGCAGGTCGGCCGCGACCCGGCGCCGGATGCCGGGGCGCTGGATCTTGACGACGACCTCCTCGCCGGTGTGCAGGGTGGCGTAGTGCACCTGCGCGATCGACGCCGACGCGAACGGCGTCTCGTCCCATTTGGCGAACAACTCGGACGGGTCGCCGCCGAGATCCTCGACGAAAAGCTTGTGCACTTCCTCGGAGTCGGCGGGCGGTACCCGGTCGAGCAGGCCGCGGAACTCGCGGGACAGCGATTCGCCGAACGCCCCGGGACTGGACGCGATGATCTGTCCGAATTTGACGTACGTCGGCCCCAGGTCGGCGAAGGTCTGCGGGAGCTGCTTGATCACCTTCTGCTGCCACGGGCCGCGACCCGGCAGCTTGGTGATGATGCGAGCGGCGGTGCGGGTGACCTGCCAACCTGTCACGGCGACCCGGGCCGCTTCGACCGGCAACGGCACCCGGTCGAGCTTGGCCCCCTCTCGGTGTTTGGTAGAGCTCATCAGTGCAGTGTGCCAAATGGGCGCGGATGAGTCCCAATCCTCTAACCCGGGCGCTCACCGCTATCGCCGGGTTTCCAGGGCTGCACCCAGCCCTCGATCGCCCAGCCCTCCCGCGCGGCGATCAGCTCGTACATGGTGGCGCCGTCGATCGTCTCCCGGATGATGTCGGCGTGCCCGGCATGCCGGGCCAGCTCGTTGATCACGTGCAGGATCACCCAGCGCACCGACCAGGCCCGCTGGTCCTTGGGAAACCACGGGATGTCCCGCGGGACGGGCACCGCGGCGTCCAGGTCCGCGGACTCCACCAGCCGCAGCGTCGTCGCGTTCTGGGCCCTGAACGCGTCCAGCAGCCCGGCCAGCGTCTCGTCGGGCCGCATCACGTGCTGATCGGCGAACTCCCTGCTGATCTGCTCGAACGGACGGGGGTCTTTCGGCGGCGCGCCGGGCGCGGCGGCCACCCGCGCCATCCAGGTGCGCTGCATGCCGGTGGCGTGCTTGACCAGCCCGCCGATCGACAGCGCGCTGACCGAGGGCGTAGAGCGGGCCTGATCGTCGGTGAGGCCGTGGCTGACGGCGAAATACGCGCTCTGGTGATAGGCGAGGAATTCGCGCAGGGCGCTGCGTTCGTCGGCCACCGGCGGGGCGAGGGCGGGCATGTCAATCCTTCCTGTTGTGGACGTAAAGGTCGCGCAGGCAAGCAATTTCGGCGCCGTGATGGATCGCTTCTCGATTGATGTGCAAAACCAGCTCGGTCAGCGGGTAGTCGGCGTATGGCCCTTCGGCCGCGCCGCAGCGGCGGGTCAGGTCGGCGGCGGACAGCGAGCGCACGCCGGTGATCCACCTCGCGTACGTCTCGTCGAGCTGCCGCAGCGCGGTGGCGGCCTCGGTCGCATAGTCCCAACTCTGGTAGTCGGCCGGCGGTCCGCCGAAATGGTGATGGGCACGCATCGCGAATACGCCGACGATGACGTGCGCCATGCGCCACGCGATCGTGGTGAACGGTGCCGGGCTGGGCGCCGGGAACGCGAAATCGATCGACCCGTCCGGATGCACGGTCCAGCAGTCGGGCACGGGCTGCCAGAAGTACTCGTCGTCGGTCAGACCGTCCAGGCGCGGGCGCAATTGGTTGTGCCAGTGCCAGTCGAGTTGATCGGCCAGTTGGGTGGTCAAATCCGCCATGACGGTCAGCTTTCCAGCAACCCCGCGTCGCCGTAAGGTGCGGGCATGCAGGTGACTTCGGTGGCCTCGACCGAACTGTTCGTCGGACCGCCGGACACCCCGCTGCAGCTGGTGCGGGTCACCCTCGCGGGGGTGAGCGGGCCGACGTCGGTCCGCATCGACGGGGACGGGCTGACGGGCGAAGCGGTCGCCGATCTCAGCGACAAGGTCGTCGAGGTCCCCGTCACCGTTCACCGTCCCGTCGTCGGGCAACGCCGGCCGGCGCGGGCGCACGTCGGCGGCGAGCGGCTGCCGTTCGAGTTCACCGTGGCCGAGCCCGGCTGGACGATGTTCATGGTCAGCCACTTCCACTACGACCCGGTGTGGTGGAACACCCAGGGCGCCTACACCAGCGAGTGGACCGAGGACCCGCCGGGGCGGGCCCGCCAGCGCAACGGGTTCGACCTGGTGCACGCGCATCTGGAGATGGCCCGCCGCGACCCCGACTACAAGTTCGTGCTGGCCGAGGTCGACTACCTCAAGCCGTACTGGGACACCCGCCCCGAAGACCGGGCCGACCTGCGCCGGTTCATCGACCAGGGCCGCGTCGAGGTGATGGGCGGCACCTACAACGAACCCAACACCAACCTCACCAGCCCGGAAACGACGATTCGCAACCTGGTGCACGGCATGGGTTTTCAGCGCCACGTCGTCGGGGCTGACCCGGCGACCGCCTGGCAGCTGGACGTGTTCGGCCACGACCCGCAGTTCCCGGGCATGGCCGCCGATGCCGGGCTGACGTCGAGTTCGTGGGCCAGGGGACCGCACCACCAGTGGGGTCCCGCGCTGGGCGACGGCGACGTGGAGCGCATGCAGTTCGCCAGCGAGTTCGAATGGATCTCGCCGTCCGGCCGCGGGCTGCTTACCCACTACATGCCGGCGCACTATTCGGCGGGGTGGTGGATGGACTCCGCGGCGTCGCTGGGCGAGGCCGAGGAGGCCACGTGCGAGCTCTTCGACCAGCTCAAGAAGGTCGCGTTGACCCGCAACGTGTTGCTGCCGGTCGGCACCGACTACACCCCGCCCAACAAGTGGGTCACCGAGATCCACCGCGACTGGGCCGCCCGCTACACGTGGCCGCGGTTCGTGTGCGCGCTGCCCAGCGAGTTCTTCGCGGCGGTGCGTGCCGAGCTGGCGCGGCGCGACTGCGTGCCGTCGCCGCAAACCCGGGACATGAACCCGATCTACACCGGCAAGGACGTGTCCTACATCGACACCAAGCAGGCCAACCGGGCCGCCGAGAACGCCGTCCTGGCGGCCGAGCGTTTCGCGGTCTTCGCCGGGCTGCTGACCGGCGCCCCTTACCCGCAGGCCGCGCTGGCCAAGGCGTGGGTGCAGCTGGTCTACGGCGCGCACCACGACGCCATCACCGGGTCGGAATCCGACCAGGTGTACCTGGACCTGCTGACCGGGTGGCGCGACGCCTGGGAGCTGGGCCGCGCGGCCCGCGACAGCTCGCTGGCCCTGCTGTCCGGCGCCGTGGGCAGGGGCGACGTGATCGTGTGGAATCCGCTGAGCTGTCCGCGCACCGACGTCGTCACCGCCCACCTCGACCGGCCGGTCGGCGCCGGGGTCCGGGTGCTCGACGCCGACGGTGCCGAGCTGGCGGCGCACGTCGAGCACGGCGGGCGGTCGGTCAGCTGGTTGGCCCGCGACGTGCCGTCGCTGGGTTGGCGGGCCTACCGGCTGGTCCCCGCTGAAGGCGGCGAACCGGCCGGCTGGGAACCGGTGCCGGGAACGGCGATCCGCAACGAGCACTACCGGATCGAGGTCGACCCGGTGCGCGGCGGGGGCGTCGCCTCGCTGATCCAGGACGGGCGCGAGCTGATCGCAGCCGGGCGGGTGGGCAACGAGCTCGCCGTCTACGAGGAATACCCGGCGCACCCGAGCCAGGGCGAGGGCCCGTGGCATCTGCTGCCCAAGGGGCCGATGGTGTGCTCGTCGGAAGGCCCCGCAGACGTGCGGGCCTGGCACGGCCCGCTGGGTCAGCGGCTGGTGGTGCGGGGCCGGATCGGGTCGCTGCTGCGCTACACCCAAACCCTGACGTTGTGGCGCGGGATCGCGCGGGTGGACTGCCGCACCACGATCGACGAGTTCACCGGCGCCGACCAGTTGGTGCGGCTGCGCTGGCCGTGCCCGGTGCCGGGCGCCATGCCGGTCAGCGAGGTGGGCGACGCCGTCATCGGCCGCGGTTTCGCCCTGCTGCACGACGGATCGCGCGCCATGGACACCGCCCAGCACCTGTGGACCCTGGACAACCCGGCGTACGGCTGGTTCGGCCTGTCCTCGGCGGCCCGGGTCCGAATCTCGGGCGCCGACGTGCGGGCGATAGCGGTCGCGGAGGTGGTGTCGCCGACGGAGACGCTGTCGGGGCCGCTGGCCCGGGAGTTGATGGTCGCGCTGGTCCGCGCCGGCGTCACGGCCACCTGCGGCGGCGCCGACAAGCCGCGCTACGGCAACCTCGCAGTCGATTCCAACCTGCCCGACGCGCGCATCGCCCTGGGCGGGCCCGGCCGCAACGCCTTCGCCGCGGCCGTGTTGGCCGAGGCCCCGGCGCACGCCGAGGAGCTGGACCGCCAGTTGGCGACGACCGGCCGGGCCCTCGTGTGGGTGCCCGCCGAGACGCCGCTGGACGCCGTGTGGGTGCCCGACGCCGACCTGCGTCCGCCGCGGGCGTTGCCGGTGCTGATCATCGACGGCCGCGACGACGACCAGCTACGGGCCGCGATCGCCGCGGTGGTCGACGACCTCGGCGACGCCGAGATCGCCGTCGCTCAGCAGGCGCCGGCAGAAACGGGCGCTTTCGAGGACCGCACCGTCGCCCTGCTCAACCGCGGGGTGCCGAGCTTCGCCGTCGACACCGAGGGCACCCTGCACACCGCGCTGATGCGGTCCTGCACCGGTTGGCCGTCGGGCATCTGGATCGACGACCCGCGCCGCACCGCGCCGGACGGCTCCAACTTCCAACTGCAGCACTGGACGCACCACTTCGACTACGCGTTGGTCAGCGCGGCGGGTGACTGGCGGCGCGCCCGGATCGCCACCCACAGTGCGCAGTTCTCCCAGCCGCTGCTCGCCGTCACGCCGGACCGCCGCGGGGGCGCGCTCCCGCCGGCCGGGTCGCTGCTGCGGGTCGAGCCCGCCGAATCGGTACAGCTGGCCGCCCTCAAGGTGGCCGGCAATCCGCTGACCGCGGGCAGCGCGGCGCCGCTGGACCCGAACGCGGTCGCCCTGCGCCTGGTGGAGACCACCGGCGCGGGCACGCCCGTCGTTCTCGAGTCCGACGTCGCGACGCTGACCGGCCTGCACCGCGCCGACCTGCTGGAATCGCGCGCCGAACCCGTATCGTCGGTCGAGCTGCACGGCTATGAGGTGGCGACCGTGCTGGCCCGGTTCGACGCGTCCCGGGCGGCGACCGGCGCCGCCGCGCCGGCCCCGCACGCCGAGGCCGCGCAGCCGCTGTACGCGCGGTATTGGCTGCAAAATCGCGGCCCCGCGCCCCTCGGCGGGCTGCCGGCGGTCGCCCATTTGCACCCGGTGCAGCTGACCGCCCAACCCGGCGACGAGGTGACGCTGCGGCTCACCGCGGCCAGCGACAGCACCGACGCCACCCTTCCCGGCGCCGTCACCCTCAGGTGTCCGGACGGGTGGACGGCCACGCCCGCCCACCTGCCCTTCACCCTGGGCGCCGGCGATCACCTGCACACCGACGTGGCGCTGAGGGTCCCGGCTGGCACCCCACCCGGGCGCTACCCGGTGCGCGCCGAACTGCGCGTCGCCGGCGAAGGCGTCCCGGCCTCCTGGCGACAGCCCGTCGAGGACGTGTGCGTGGTGACGGTGGGCGAGCCCGGCGACCTGATCTTCCTGGGCGGCGGCCCCGTCGAGGTCACGCTCGCACCCGGCGACGCGGGCGACCTGACGGTCACGGTCGGCAGCCACGCCGGGGCCGACCTGGCGCTGGAGGCCCATCTGATCAGCCCGTGGGGCACCTGGGAGTGGATGGGTCCCGCCGCGCTCGGCGCGGTGCTGCCCGCCCGCGGCGCCGTCGACTTAATCTTCCAGCTGACCCCGCCGGCCTGGCTGGCCCCCGGCCAGTGGTGGGCGCTGGTGCGGGTCGGTTGCGCCGGCCGGCTGGTCTACTCGCCGGCGGTGAAGGTGACGGTGACGGTGACATGACAGAGCTGAACTGCCCGACTCCTCCGCACGCCGACTTGCGGCGTGCATCGTCGTCGGGCGAGCATCCGATCGCGACCGTGGCCGGCCTGCCCGTACCGTCGGGCGTGCTCGACGCCGCCGAGGCGCGGCTGCGCGCCGGGCGCGATGCGGCCGCCCTGCCGGTCACCGGCACCAGCGAGGGCCGCCAACTGCGGCGGTGGCTGACCCAGCTGATCGTCACCGAGCGGGTGGTCGCCGTGGAGGCGGCCGCGCGCGGCCTGACCGCGAGCGGCGCCCCATCCGAGGCCGAGCTGCTGCCCGACGTGACCGCCCGGCTGGAGATCGGCAGCGTCGCCGCGGCCGTGCTGGCCGACCCGCGTGCCCGGGCGCTGTTCGCCGATGTCACCGCGGCGGTGCAAGTGGGCGACGCCGAGGTGGCCGCCTACCACGCCCGCAACCCGCTGCGGTTCGCCGCGCCGTTATCGGGCGAACACGGTTGGCGCACACCGGCGCTGGCCGCGCCGCCGCTGGACGAGGTGCGCCCGGCGATCGAAGGGCATCTGCGCGGCGCCGCGCGGCGCCGCGCATTCCGGCTGTGGCTGGACGAGCGGCGCGCCGCGCTGGTGGAGCTGACGCCCGGCTACGAGCATCCCGGTGACCCCCGGCAACCCGACAACACCCACCGGCACTGAGCGCCATGCTCACCCTCGCGCTGGATATCGGCGGCACGAAAATCGCTGCGGGACTGGTGGATTCGGGGGGGAAGCTGGTGTACACCGCGATCCGCCCAACTCCGGTCACGACCGCCCCCGACGACGTCTGGGCCGCCGTCGAAGCGACTATCGCCGACGCCCTGGGGACGGCGGACGCCGCCGTCACCGCGGTGGGGATCGCGTCGGCCGGGCCCATCGATCTGCGCAGCGGATCCGTCAGCCCCATCAACATCGGCAGCTGGGACCGGTTCCCGTTGCGCGACAGGGTCGCCGCGGCGGTGCCCGGGCTGCCGGTGGTTCTGGCCGGCGACGGCGTCTGTATGGCGTTGGGGGAGCACTGGATTGGAGCGGGCAAAACGGCGGGGCCCGACGCCCGATTCCTGCTCGGCATGGTGGTCTCCACCGGGGTGGGCGGCGGCCTGGTGTTCGACGGCGTCCCCTACTCGGGGCGCACCGGCAACGCCGGTCACGTCGGGCACGTAGTGGTCGAGCTGGATGGCCGGCCCTGCACCTGCGGCGGGCACGGCTGCGTCGAAACCGTCGCGTCCGGGCCGTGGATGGTGCGCTGGGCGCGGGAAAACGGATGGTCCGCGCCGGCCGGCGCCGGCGCGAGCGACCTGGCCGCCGCCGCGGCATCAGACCCGTTGGCGCAGCGGGCGTTTCAGCGCGGAGCCAACGCGCTTGCCGCGATGATCGCCTCCGTCGGTGCGGTGTGCGATCTGGACCTGGTGGTGATCGGGGGAGGCGTCGCCAGATCCGGGCCGCTGCTCTTCGACCCGCTGCGCGCGAAGCTCGCCGAATACGCCGGCCTGGACTTCTTGTCCGGGCTGCGGGTGGTGCCGGGGGAACTCGGCGGTGCGGCCGGTCTGATCGGCGCCGCCCGGCTCGCGGGCCTCGGCTGACCCCACGCGGGTTTCATGCCAAGGTCATTGTCATGAACCACAGCATCGACGCCCTCGCGGTCGTGGTCACCGGGCTGCTGGTCGGTGTGGAGCTGGCGGTCGCGGTGTTCTTCCACCCGCTCATCGCCCGGCTGCCCGACGACGCCTTCCGGGCGGCGCGCGGCGGCGCCGGCCGGGCGCTGGGCACGACGATGCCCTTCTGGTACGCCATCGTCCTGCTGCTGTTGGTGTCGCTCGCGGTCCAGGAGCGCGGCGCCCCACGCGATTGGCTCTGCGGCGTCGCCGCCGGCCTGATGGCCGTGGTGGTGTTGTCGACGGTCGCCCTGCTGGTGCCGATCAACAACCGCATCGCGAAGTGGCCCAGCACCGGTGAGCTCTCGCGTGAGCTCGCCGCCCGCTGGGATCGTCGGCACCGCGTGCGGGTGATCCTGCTGCTGGCGGTGTTCGTGCTGCTGGCCCTCGCCGTCACCTGAGTCCGCCGTTTTGGCTGACCGCGCCAGGTCGCGCTATTCTGTTGGCCGATCCACCGAAGACCGTCGGTCACCGAGCAATCGGTTGAAGGTCCGGGAGCATCCCGGCGGCCCACGCAGGAGGACGAGGCATCAGCGCCGGCTCGCGCCGGCGCATTTTCACGCCCCGGCCGCTTCTGCGCCGGGGCGTTCGTCGTTCTTGCGGGGGATCGAGACGACACGTCGCATTGACTTTCACTTCAGGAGGTAGGCATGGCCAGGGCTGACAAGGCCACCGCCGTTGCAGACATCGCCGAGCAGTTCAAGGGATCGACCGCGACCCTGATCACGGAATACCGCGGTCTGACCGTCGCCAACCTGGCCGAACTGCGGCGCTCGCTGGGCGGGGCGGCCACCTACTCGGTGGCCAAGAACACGCTGGTCAAGCGGGCGGCCTCGGAGGCCGGGGTCGAGGGGCTCGACGAGCTTTTCGCCGGCCCGACGGCCATCGCCTTCGTCTCCGGGGAACCGGTCGACGCCGCCAAGGCGATCAAGACCTTCGCCAAGGAACACAAGGCGCTGGTCATCAAGGGCGGCTACATGGACGGCCGTGCGCTGACGGTCGCCGAAGTGGAGCGCATCGCCGACCTCGAGTCGCGCGAGGTGCTGCTGGCCAAGCTGGCCGGCGCGATGAAGGGCAACCTGGCCAAGGCGGCCGGGCTGTTCA
Organism: Mycobacterium sp. 1165196.3; assembly: GCF_001673415.1. NCBI lineage: Bacteria > Bacillati > Actinomycetota > Actinomycetes > Mycobacteriales > Mycobacteriaceae > Mycobacterium > Mycobacterium sp. 1165196.3. Next base: position 32,826 of record NZ_LZLU01000201.1, read on the forward strand.
ACGCTCCGGCGTCGCAGGTCGCCCGCCTGGCGGCCGCTCTGCAGGAGAAGAAGGCTGCAGAGGGGCCAGCAGCTCCGGCAGAGCCCGCGCCCGCCGCGGAATCCACCCCGGAACCCGCTTCGGAAGCACCCGCTGAGGCGCCGGAAACCCCGGCCGAAGCCGAATAACAACCACCCCGGAACCTGGGAAAAACAAGGAAGGACCACACCCATGGCAAAGCTGTCCACTGACGACCTGCTCGACGCGTTCAAGGAAATGACCCTGCTCGAGCTCTCCGACTTCGTGAAGAAGTTCGAGGAGACCTTCGAGGTCACCGCGGCCGCCCCGGTCGCCGTTGCCGCCGCCGGCGGTGGCGCCGCCGGTGGCGCGCCCGCCGAGGCCGCCGAGGAGCAGTCGGAGTTCGACGTCATCCTCGAGGCCGCCGGCGACAAGAAGATCGGCGTCATCAAGGTGGTCCGCGAGATCGTCTCCGGCCTGGGCCTCAAGGAGGCCAAGGACCTGGTCGACGGCGCCCCCAAGCCGCTGCTGGAGAAGGTGGCCAAGGAGGCCGCCGACGAGGCCAAGACCAAGCTCGAGGCCGCCGGCGCCACCGTCACCGTCAAGTAAGTCACTGCGCACCAAACCCCCGGGATCGCCATCCCGGGGGTTTCGTGCGCTCAGCGCCCCTGCATCGCCGTGTGCAGCGACCGCGTCACCCGCTCCGGTGAATCACCAAGGGCGACAAGCAGGTTCGACGTCATCGAGCCGAGCACCGGCACGACGGCCGAGCTGTCAGCGCCGTAATAGCCGGCCAGCTCCAGCATGACGAACCCGTGGATCAACGCCCAGAACTGGGCCGCGGTGGCCACCACGGACGCGTCGTCGGTCGCGGCGCCGGCGGCGATCCGGCCGGCCACCATGCAGCGGTGCACTCCGCGCACCACGTGCGCGAAGCTCGGGTAGTCCCGCTCGATCTCGGCGACCGTCAGCGTCAGGACGTTGTGGGCGGGTGCGTTGATGCCGTGCGCGCTGGTGCTGCCGAACATCAGCCGGTACATGTGCGGGCGCTCGATGGCGTAGCGGCGGTAGGCCGCCCCGATCACGAACAGGTCCGCGACCGGGTCGTCGGTGCGCGGCACCGTCAGCGCGGCGTCGAACTGGCGCAGGCCCTCCTCGGCCACCTCGGCGATGAGCCCGCGCATCCCGCCGAAATGGGTGTAGACCGCCATCGTGGAGGTCCCCGCGGCGCCGGCCACCTTGCGGGTCTGCAGGGCGTCGGGTCCGTCCTCGTCGAGCAGGGCGACCGCCGCGTGCAGCATCCCCTCGCGGACGCTGCGCTGAACGTCTGAAGTCATCGTTGCCATCTTCTCATCGGCGGCGTACCGTGCCAATAACGCTGAAATAACAATGTTATAGGAGCTCAGCCATGGCGACTGCGACACCCGTCAAGCCCGGCAATCCCTACCTCGAGCACTTTCTCGCGCCGGTGCGCACCGAGGTCACCGCGCACGACCTGCGCGTCACCGGGCACATCCCCGACCACCTCGACGGGCGCTACCTGCGCAACGGGCCCAACCCGGTCGCCGAGGTGAACCCGGCCGTCTACCACTGGTTCAGCGGCGACGGCATGGTGCACGGGGTGGCGCTGCGCGGCGGCGAGGCGCGCTGGTATCGCAACCGGTGGGTGCGCACCGCCCACGTCTGCGCCGAACTCGGCGAGCCGGCGCCCAGCGGATTGGACCCGCGGGCGGGCATGCTCTCCGTCGGGCCCAACACCAACGTGCTGAGCCATGCCGGACAAACCCTCGCGCTCGTCGAGGGGGGCGGGGCGAACTACCGCCTGACCGACGAGTTGGACACCGAGGGGCCTTGCGATTTCGACGGGACGTTGTTCGGGGGCTACACCGCACATCCGCACGCCGATCCGCGGACCGGCGAATTGCACGCCGTCTCCTACTCGTTCACCCGCGGGCGCACCGTGCAGTACTCGGTCATCGACACCGCCGGCCGGGCCCGGCGCACGGTGGACATCGAGGTCGGCGGGTCGCCGATGATGCACGACTTCTCGCTGACCGACAAATACGTGGTGATCTACGACCTGCCGGTGACCTTCGACCCCGTGCAGGTGATGCCGACCAACGTGCCGCGCTGGCTGAGTCTGCCGGCCCGGCTGGTGCTGCAGTCGCTCATCGGACGCGTGCGGGTGCCCAACCCGATGACGACCGTGATCAACCGCAATCGCGAGCCGATCAACCGGATGCCCTACCGCTGGAACCCCGACTACCAAGCGCGCATCGGCGTCATGCCGCGCGAGGGCCACGGGAGCAATGCGGGCAAGGATGGCATCCGCTGGTTCGAAATCGAACCCTGCTACGTCTACCACCCGCTCAACGCCTACTCCGAGATGCGTGCTGGCGCAGAGGTTCTGGTGCTCGACGTGGTGCGCTACTCGCGGATGTTCGACCGCGACCTGCGCGGTCCCGGCGACAGCCTGCCGACGCTGGACCGCTGGACCGTCAACCTGGCCACCGGGGCGGTCACCAGCGAGCGCCGCGACGATCGTCCACAGGAATTCCCACGGATCAACGAGTCGCTGTTGGGTGGGCGGCACCGGTACGGCTACACCATCGGCACCGAGGGCGGTTACCTGTCCGGCGGGGCGGCCGAGATGACCACCGCACTGTACAAACACGACTACGCCACGGGTTCTTGCGCGGCCGCCGGCCTGGATGCCGGTCTTTTGCTCGGCGAGATGTCCTTTGTGCCCAATCCCACACCCCGCGCCGAGGATGACGGCATCCTGATCGGCTTCGGCTATCACCGCGAGCACGACGAGGGCCAACTGCTCTTGCTGGACGCGCAGACGCTCGAGCAGGTCGCCACCGTGCACCTGCCGCAGCGGGTGCCGATGGGCTTCCACGGCAACTGGGCGCCCACTGGCTAACGTTTGGCTAACACGTGCGTCAAATAAGTTGTGCCATCGGGGCTTCCGGCTGATCTCAGGACGGCCAATTTTTCCCGGCAGTGCTCCGCATCCCTGATGCCGTGTGGCAGCCGTGCGCTACAGTGACTCATGCCACACAAAAGGGCAGGTGGCGGGCACGAGTGTCGACGGAAGGATTCCCCATGGGCGTCGCTATCGAGGTGAATGGACTGACGAAGTCCTTCGGCTCCTCGAGGATTTGGGAAGACGTGACGTTGGAAATCCCCGCCGGGGAGGTCAGCGTCCTGCTGGGGCCGTCGGGTACCGGCAAATCCGTGTTCCTGAAGTCCTTGATCGGTTTGTTGCGGCCCGAGCGCGGCTCGGTCGTCATCGACGGCACGGACATCCTGCAATGTACGGCCAAGGAGCTCTACGAGATCCGCACGCTGTTCGGTGTGATGTTCCAGGACGGCGCCCTGTTCGGATCGATGAACCTGTTCGACAACGCGGCTTTCCCGCTGCGCGAGCACACCAAGAAGAAGGAAGGCGAGATCCGTGACATCGTCATGGAGAAGCTGACCCTGGTCGGTCTCGGCGGCGACGAGAAGAAGTTCCCCGGAGAGATCTCCGGTGGTATGCGCAAGCGCGCCAGCCTGGCCCGCGCCCTGGTGATGGACCCGCAGATCATCCTCTGCGACGAGCCCGACTCCGGTCTGGACCCGGTCCGTACCGCCTACCTGAGCCAGTTGATCCTCGACATCAACGCCCAGATCGACGCCACGGTGCTGATCGTTACCCACAACATCAACATCGCCCGCACGGTGCCGGACAACATGGGCATGCTGTTCCGCCGCAAGCTGGTCATGTTCGGCCCGCGCGAGGTGCTGCTGACCAGCGACGAGCCCGTCGTGCGGCAGTTCCTCAACGGTCGCCGGATCGGACCGATCGGCATGTCCGAGGAGAAGGACGAGGCGACCATGGCCGAAGAGCAGGCCGCCCTGGACGCCGGCCAGCATGCCGGCGGTGTCGAGGAGATCGAGGGCGTGCCCCCGCAGATCGTCGCCTCGCCGGGCATGCCGGAGCGCAAGGCCGTCGCCCGCCGCCAGGCGCGGGTGCGTGAGATCCTGCACACCCTGCCGCAGAAGGCCCAAGCCGCGATCATCGACGACATGGAAGGCACCCACAAGTACCGCGCACACGAGGTCGGCGAGTAGGCAGCGGCGTCCGGCGGTTCGCGATAACTCCGCGTAACACTCCCGGCCCGCCCTCTTGACGACGGGCCGTAAACGGGCCAGTCTGTTGGGCAGCATGTACCTGAATGGCCCAAGGGAAGTCGAGATCGCCAGCCAGCGCCGATGTCCCTGGACTGCTAACGCTGGGAAGTTGAGGAATGCGCGGTCCTGCGCTATTGTTGGACGTTGCGCTGGCTACCTCCTGCCCACCTCACCCGCCACCTGACACCGTGGTCTAAGCCTGAGCCCCCTTAAGTGGCTTAGTTCTAGTTGCGCGTGAGATCCGGACAGTTCGTTCGCCGGCCGAACCGACACAATTCGCGGCGAGCTGGCCGGTGGTCCCGGCCTTCGTGAGTCGCACGAGGTGCTGGAAGGATGCATCTTGGCAGATTTCCGCCAGAGCAAGACGGATCGCCCACAAAGTTCCTCTAACGGAAGTTCCTCAAACGGCTCCGTGCCCGGAGCGCCCAACCGAGTTTCCTTCGCCAAGCTCCGCGAACCGCTCGAGGTTCCCGGCCTGCTTGACGTGCAGATCGACTCCTTCGAGTGGTTGATCGGCGCGCCGCGGTGGCGCGAGGCCGCCGCCGCCCGCGGCGACGTCACTCCGGTGGGCGGCCTGGAAGAGGTGCTCTACGAGCTCTCGCCGATCGAGGACTTTTCCGGCTCGATGTCGCTGTCGTTCTCCGACCCGCGTTTCGACGAGGTCAAGGCGCCGGTCGACGAGTGCAAAGACAAGGACATGACGTACGCGGCCCCGCTGTTCGTCACGGCCGAGTTCATCAACAACAACACCGGCGAGATCAAGAGCCAGACGGTGTTCATGGGTGACTTCCCGATGATGACCGAGAAGGGCACCTTCATCATCAACGGCACCGAGCGTGTCGTGGTCAGCCAGCTGGTCCGCTCGCCCGGTGTGTACTTCGACGAGACGATCGACAAGTCCACCGAGAAGCTGCTGCACAGCGTCAAGGTGATCCCCAGCCGGGGCGCCTGGCTGGAGTTCGACGTCGACAAGCGCGACACCGTCGGCGTCCGCATCGACCGCAAGCGCCGCCAGCCCGTCACCGTGCTGCTCAAGGCGCTGGGCTGGACCAACGAGCAGATCACCGAGCGGTTCGGCTTCTCCGAGATCATGATGTCGACGCTGGAGAAGGACAACACCGCCGGCACCGACGAGGCGCTGCTGGACATCTACCGCAAGCTGCGTCCGGGCGAGCCGCCGACCAAGGAGTCCGCGCAGACCCTGCTGGAGAACCTGTTCTTCAAGGAGAAGCGCTACGACCTGGCCCGCGTCGGCCGTTACAAGGTCAACAAGAAGCTCGGCCTGAACGTGGGCGAGCCGATCACGAGCTCGACGCTGACCGAGGAAGACGTCGTCGCCACCATCGAGTACCTGGTGCGCCTGCACCACGCCCGTACGGATGGCCAGCCCGCGGTCATGACTGTCCCCGGCGGCACCGAGGTGCCGGTGGAGACCGACGACATCGACCACTTCGGCAACCGGCGGTTGCGCACGGTCGGCGAGCTGATCCAGAACCAGATCCGGGTCGGCATGTCCCGGATGGAGCGCGTCGTGCGCGAGCGGATGACCACCCAGGACGTCGAGGCCATCACGCCGCAGACCCTGATCAACATCCGGCCGGTCGTCGCCGCGATCAAGGAGTTCTTCGGCACCAGCCAGTTGTCGCAGTTCATGGACCAGAACAATCCGCTGTCCGGGCTGACCCACAAGCGTCGTCTCTCGGCGCTGGGCCCCGGCGGTCTGTCCCGTGAGCGCGCCGGCCTGGAGGTCCGTGACGTCCACCCGTCGCACTACGGCCGCATGTGCCCGATCGAGACCCCGGAGGGTCCGAACATCGGTCTGATCGGCTCGCTGTCGGTGTACGCCCGGGTCAACCCGTTCGGCTTCATCGAGACGCCGTACCGCAAGGTGGTCGACGGTGTGGTCTCCGACGAGATCCACTACCTGACCGCCGACGAGGAGGACCGCCACGTCGTGGCGCAGGCCAATTCGCCGATCGACGACAAGGGCCGGTTCGAGGAGTCGCGCGTCCTGGTCCGCCGCAAGGCGGGCGAGGTCGAATACGTCCCGTCCTCCGAGGTGGACTACATGGACGTGTCGCCGCGCCAGATGGTGTCGGTGGCCACGGCCATGATCCCGTTCCTCGAGCACGACGACGCCAACCGCGCCCTGATGGGTGCCAACATGCAGCGCCAGGCGGTTCCGCTGGTGCGCAGCGAGGCGCCGCTGGTGGGCACCGGCATGGAGTTGCGTGCGGCGATCGACGCCGGCGACGTGGTGGTGGCCGACAAGGCCGGCGTGATCGAGGAGGTCTCCGCCGACTACATCACCGTGATGGCCGACGACGGCACACGGCACACCTACCGGATGCGCAAGTTCGAGCGGTCCAACCACGGCACCTGCGCCAACCAGTCGCCGATCGTCGACGCCGGTGAGCGAGTGGAGGCCGGTCAGGTCATCGCCGACGGTCCGTGCACCGAGAACGGCGAGATGGCGCTCGGCAAGAACCTGCTCGTGGCGATCATGCCGTGGGAAGGCCACAACTACGAGGACGCGATCATCCTGTCCAACCGCCTGGTTGAGGAGGACGTGCTCACCTCGATCCACATCGAGGAGCATGAGATCGACGCCCGCGACACCAAGCTGGGCGCCGAGGAGATCACCCGGGACATCCCGAACGTCTCCGACGAGGTGCTGGCCGACCTGGACGAGCGCGGCATCGTGCGCATCGGTGCCGAGGTCCGCGACGGCGACATCCTGGTCGGCAAGGTCACCCCGAAGGGTGAGACCGAGCTGACCCCGGAGGAGCGGCTGCTGCGCGCGATCTTCGGCGAGAAGGCCCGCGAGGTCCGCGACACCTCACTGAAGGTGCCGCACGGCGAGTCCGGCAAGGTCATCGGCATCCGGGTGTTCTCCCGCGAGGACGACGACGAGCTGCCGGCCGGTGTCAACGAGCTGGTGCGCGTCTACGTGGCCCAGAAGCGCAAGATCTCCGACGGCGACAAGCTCGCCGGACGCCACGGCAACAAGGGCGTCATCGGCAAGATCCTGCCGCAGGAGGACATGCCGTTCCTGCCGGACGGCACGCCGGTCGACATCATCCTGAACACCCACGGTGTGCCGCGACGGATGAACATCGGCCAGATCTTGGAGACCCACCTCGGGTGGGTGGCCAAGTCCGGCTGGAACATCGAGGGCACGCCCGACTGGGCGGCGAACCTGCCGGAGGACCTGCGGCACGCGCAGCCGGACCAGATCGTGTCGACGCCGGTGTTCGACGGCGCCAAGGAGGAGGAGCTGCAGGGCATGCTGTCCTGCACGCTGCCCAACCGCGACGGCGAGGTCATGGTCGACGGCGACGGCAAGGCGGTGCTGTTCGACGGCCGCAGCGGCGAGCCGTTCCCGTACCCGGTGACCGTTGGCTACATGTACATCATGAAGCTGCACCACCTGGTGGACGACAAGATCCACGCCCGCTCCACCGGTCCGTACTCGATGATCACGCAGCAGCCGCTGGGTGGTAAGGCGCAGTTCGGTGGTCAGCGCTTCGGTGAGATGGAGTGCTGGGCCATGCAGGCCTACGGCGCGGCGTACACGCTGCAGGAGCTGTTGACCATCAAGTCCGACGACACCGTCGGCCGGGTCAAGGTGTACGAGGCGATCGTCAAGGGCGAGAACATCCCGGAGCCGGGTATCCCCGAGTCCTTCAAGGTGTTGCTCAAGGAGCTGCAGTCGCTCTGCCTCAACGTCGAGGTGCTCTCCTCCGACGGTGCGGCGATCGAGTTGCGCGAAGGCGAGGACGAAGACCTCGAGCGGGCAGCGGCGAACCTGGGAATCAACCTGTCCCGCAACGAATCCGCGTCCGTCGAGGATCTCGCCTAGCTTGACCCCACGCAAAGCGTTTTTTCAGTTACTAAACCCGCAAGGGGAAAGGGAGTTACGTGCTCGACGTCAACTTCTTCGATGAACTCCGTATCGGCCTGGCCACCGCGGAGGACATCAGGCAATGGTCTTACGGCGAGGTCAAGAAGCCGGAGACGATCAACTACCGCACGCTGAAGCCGGAGAAGGACGGCCTGTTCTGCGAGAAGATCTTCGGACCGACTCGCGACTGGGAGTGCTACTGCGGCAAGTACAAGCGGGTCCGGTTCAAGGGCATCATCTGTGAGCGCTGCGGCGTCGAGGTGACCCGCGCCAAGGTGCGTCGCGAGCGGATGGGTCACATCGAGCTGGCCGCTCCCGTCACGCACATCTGGTACTTCAAGGGCGTGCCGTCGCGGCTGGGGTACCTGCTCGACCTGGCGCCCAAGGATCTCGAGAAGATCATCTACTTCGCCGCCTACGTCATCACCTCGGTCGACGAGGAGATGCGCCACAACGAGCTCTCGACCCTCGAGGCCGAAATGCTGGTGGAGCGCAAGGCCATTGAGGACCAGCGCGACGCCGACCTGGAGGCCCGCGCCCAGAAGCTCGAGGCCGACCTGGCCGAGCTGGAGGCCGAGGGCGCGAAAGCCGACGCACGCCGCAAGGTTCGCGACGGCGGCGAGCGCGAGATGCGTCAGCTGCGCGACCGTGCTCAGCGCGAGCTGGACCGGCTCGAGGAGATCTGGACGACCTTCACCAAGCTGGCCCCCAAGCAGCTGATCGTCGACGAGAACCTCTACCGCGAGCTGATCGACCGCTTCGGTGAGTACTTCACCGGCGCCATGGGCGCGGAGTCGATCCAGAAGCTGATCGAGAACTTCGACATCGACGCCGAGGCCGAGATCCTGCGTGACGTCATCCGGAACGGCAAGGGGCAGAAGAAGCTTCGCGCCCTCAAGCGGCTCAAGGTGGTCGCCGCGTTCCAGCAGTCGGGCAACTCCCCGATGGGCATGGTGCTCGACGCCGTCCCGGTGATCCCGCCGGAGCTGCGCCCGATGGTGCAGCTCGACGGTGGCCGGTTCGCCACGTCGGACCTCAACGACCTGTACCGCCGGGTGATCAACCGCAACAACCGCCTCAAGAGGCTGATCGACCTCGGCGCGCCCGAGATCATCGTCAACAACGAGAAGCGGATGTTGCAGGAGTCCGTGGACGCGCTGTTCGACAACGGCCGCCGCGGCCGCCCGGTCACCGGGCCGGGTAACCGCCCGCTGAAGTCGCTGTCGGATCTGCTCAAGGGTAAGCAGGGCCGGTTCCGCCAGAACCTGCTCGGTAAGCGCGTCGACTACTCGGGCCGTTCGGTCATCGTGGTCGGCCCGCAGCTCAAGCTGCACCAGTGCGGTCTGCCCAAGCTGATGGCGCTGGAGCTGTTCAAGCCGTTCGTGATGAAGCGACTGGTCGACCTGAACCACGCGCAGAACATCAAGAGCGCCAAGCGCATGGTGGAGCGCCAGCGTCCCCAGGTGTGGGATGTCCTCGAAGAGGTCATCGCCGAGCACCCGGTGCTGCTGAACCGCGCGCCCACCCTGCACCGGCTGGGCATCCAGGCCTTCGAGCCGATGCTGGTGGAAGGCAAGGCAATTCAGCTGCACCCGCTGGTGTGTGAGGCGTTCAATGCCGACTTCGACGGTGACCAGATGGCGGTGCACCTGCCGCTGTCCGCCGAGGCGCAGGCCGAGGCACGCATCTTGATGCTGTCGAGTAACAACATCCTGTCGCCCGCGTCGGGCCGACCGCTGGCCATGCCGCGTCTGGACATGGTGACCGGTCTGTACTACCTGACCACCGAAGTCGACGGGGACAAGGGCGAATACCAGGCGGCCGCCAAGGATGAGCCCGAGGTCGGGGTGTACGCCTCGCCGGCCGAGGCGATCATGGCGTCGGACCGTGGCGTGCTGTCGGTGCGGGCCAAGATCAAGGTGCGGCTGACCCAGTTGCGTCCGCCGGCCGAGATCGAGGCCGAGCTGTTCGGCGCCAACGGCTGGCAGCCCGGCGATGCCTGGTTGGCCGAGACCACCCTGGGCCGGGTGCTGTTCAACGAGCTGCTGCCGGTGGGCTATCCGTTCGTGAACAAGCAGATGCACAAGAAGGTGCAGGCGTCGATCATCAACGATCTGGCCGAGCGCTACCCGATGATCGTGGTCGCGCAGACCGTGGACAAGCTCAAGGACGCCGGTTTCTACTGGGCGACCCGCAGCGGTGTCACGGTCTCGATGGCCGACGTGCTCGTCCCGCCGCGCAAGAAGGAAATCCTCGACCAGTACGAGGAGCGCGCCGAGAAGGTCGAAAAGCAGTTCCAGCGTGGTGCTTTGAACCACGACGAGCGCAACGAGGCGCTGGTGGAGATCTGGAAGGAAGCCACCGACGAGGTCGGTCAGGCGCTGCGGGAGCACTACCCGGCCGACAACCCGATCATCACGATCGTCGACTCGGGCGCCACGGGTAACTTCACCCAGACGCGAACGCTGGCCGGCATGAAGGGTCTGGTGACCAACCCGAAGGGTGAGTTCATCCCGCGTCCGGTCAAGTCCTCGTTCCGTGAGGGCCTGACCGTGCTGGAGTACTTCATCAACACCCACGGTGCTCGAAAGGGCTTGGCGGACACCGCGTTGCGTACCGCCGACTCCGGGTACCTGACGCGTCGTCTGGTGGACGTGAGCCAGGACGTCATCGTCCGCGAGCACGACTGCGAGACCGAGCGGGGCATCCTCGTCGAGCTGGCCGAGCGCCAGCCCGACGGCACCGTGATCCGTGACCCGTACATCGAAACCTCGGCGTACGCACGGACTTTGGGCGCCGACGCGGTCGACGAGGCCGGCAACGTCGTCGTGCCGCGTGGCGAGGACCTGGGTGACCCGGAGATCGACGCCCTGCTGGCCGCGGGCATCACGTCGGTCAAGGTGCGCTCGGTGCTGACGTGTACCACCGGAACCGGCGTGTGTGCCACCTGCTACGGGCGGTCCATGGCGACCGGCAAGCTGGTCGACATCGGTGAGGCCGTCGGTATCGTCGCGGCGCAATCCATCGGTGAGCCCGGTACCCAGCTGACCATGCGTACCTTCCACCAGGGTGGTGTCGGTGAGGACATCACCGGCGGTCTGCCCCGGGTGCAGGAGCTGTTCGAGGCGCGCATCCCGCGCGGCAAGGCGCCGATCGCCGACGTCACCGGGCGGGTCCGTCTCGAGGACGGTGAGCGCTTCTACAAGATCACCATCGTTCCCGACGACGGCAGCGAAGAGGTCGTGTACGACAAGCTGTCTAAGCGGCAGCGGCTGCGGGTGTTCAAGCACGAGGACGGTTCCGAGCGGGTGCTCTCCGACGGCGACCACGTCGAGGTGGGCCAGCAGCTGATGGAAGGCTCGGCCGACCCGCACGAGGTGCTGCGCGTGCAGGGCCCCCGCGAGGTGCAGATCCACCTGGTCCGTGAGGTCCAGGAGGTCTACCGCGCACAGGGTGTGTCGATCCACGACAAGCACATCGAGGTGATCGTTCGCCAGATGCTGCGCCGCGTCACCATCATCGACTCGGGCTCGACGGAGTTCCTGCCCGGCTCGCTGATCGACCGTGCGGAGTTCGAGGCGGAGAACCGCCGCGTGGTGGCCGAGGGCGGCGAGCCCGCGGCCGGGCGTCCGGTGCTGATGGGTATCACGAAGGCGTCGCTGGCCACCGACTCGTGGCTGTCCGCGGCGTCGTTCCAGGAGACCACGCGAGTGCTGACCGATGCGGCGATCAACTGCCGCAGCGACAAGCTCAACGGTCTGAAGGAGAACGTGATCATCGGAAAGCTGATCCCGGCCGGTACCGGTATCAACCGGTACCGCAACATCCAGGTGCAGCCGACCGAGGAGGCCCGGGCCGCCGCGTACACGATCCCGTCCTACGAGGATCAGTACTACAGCCCGGACTTCGGCCAGGCCACCGGTGCCGCGGTGCCGCTGGACGACTACGGCTACAGCGACTACCGCTAGTCGACAACGAAAAAAGCCCCGGGGTTCGCCCCGGGGCTTTTTCGTTGCGTCGCATTGCCGAACGTGAAGTTAACTTCACCCTCGACGCCGAGCGTGCAACTACCTTCACGTTCGCGGTCGGCCTGTGCTCGCGTCACTACCCCTCACTAGACTGTCCCCGTGCTCATCGGTTCACACGTCCGCAACGACGACCCGCTGGCCGCCGCGCAGGCCGACGGAGCCGACGTCGTGCAGTTCTTCCTCGGCAACCCGCAGAGCTGGAAAAAACCCAAGCCCCGCGAGGACGCCGAGGCGCTCAAAGCGTCGACCGTCCCGCTGTACGTCCATGCGCCGTACCTCATCAACGTCGCGTCGGCGAACAACCGCATCCGGATCCCGTCGCGCAAGATCCTGCAGGACACCTGCGACGCGGCCGCGCAGATCGACGCGACGGCGGTCATCGTGCATGGCGGCCACGCCGACGACGACGACATGGAAGCCGGCTTCCAGCGGTGGGTCAAAGCGCTGGACTACCTGGAATCAGACGTGCAGGTGTACCTGGAGAACACCGCCGGCGGTGACCACGCGATGGCCCGCTATTTCGACACCATCGGCCGGCTGTGGGATCACATCGGCGACAAGGGAATTGGCTTCTGCCTGGACACCTGCCACGCCTGGGCCGCCGGGGAGGCCCTGATCGACGCAGTCGACAGGATCAAGTCGCTGACCGGACGCATCGACCTGGTGCACTGCAACGACTCGAGGGACGCGGCCGGCTCCGGTGCCGACCGGCACGCCAACTTCGGCACCGGCCAGATCGACCCGCAGCTGCTCGTCGCGGTCGTCGAGGCCGCCGGCGCACCGGTGATCTGCGAAACCGCGGACGAGGGCCGCAAGGACGACATCGCCTTCCTGCGGGAGAACGTCAAGGACTAACCCGCTGTTACACCTCTTGTGCAGCTGTCGGGAAAATGTAACATTGGTGGCATGTCGGATACGCATGTCGTCACCAACCAGGTCCCGCCCCTGGAGAACCACAACCCCGCCAGTTCCGCCGTGCTCATCGAGGCCCTGATCCGCGAGGGCGGCCAGTGGGGCCTGGACGAGGTGAACGAGGTTGGGGCGCTGTCGGCCACCCACCAGGCGCAGCGGTGGGGCGAGCTCGCCGACCGCAATCGGCCCGTCCTGCACACCCACGACCGCAACGGCCACCGCATCGACGAGGTCGAATACGACCCCGCCTACCACGAACTGATGCGCGCGGCGATCGCCCACGGCATGCACGCCGCGCCCTGGGCCGACGAGCGGCCGGGCGCGCACGTGGTCCGCGCCGCCAAGACGTCGGTGTGGACGGTCGAGCCGGGCCACGTCTGCCCGATCTCGATGACGTACGCCGTCGTTCCCGCGCTGCGCTTCAACCCCGAGCTGGCTAGGGTGTACGAGCCGCTGCTGACCAGCCGCGAATACGACCCCGAGCTCCGGCTGGCCACCACCAAGCCGGGTATCACCGCGGGCATGTCGATGACGGAGAAACAGGGTGGCTCCGACGTGCGCGCCGGCACCACCCAGGCGATCCCCAACGCTGACGGCACCTACCGCCTGACCGGTCACAAGTGGTTCACCTCGGCGCCGATGTGCGACATCTTCCTGGTGCTCGCGCAGGCACCGGGCGGGCTGTCGTGCTTTCTGCTGCCGCGGGTGTTGCCCGACGGCACCCGCAACCGGATGTTTTTGCAGCGGCTCAAGGACAAG